>PMCK01000545.1 GCA_003154095.1 Myxococcales bacterium
TGCCTGCAGTCGATCGCTTTCTTGAAAGCGAAGGTGGAAACGGGTGTGCTCATCGCGCAGCGTTGGATACTGGCGCGTCTGCGTAACCACCAATTCTTCAGCCTCGCTGAGCTCAATGCTCACATTGCAGAGCTTCGCGAAGAGCTCAATTCTAGGGCATTCCAAAAACTCGATGGTTGCCGGCGCTCCACATTCGAAGCGATTGATCGCCCTGCAATGCAGCCATTGCCAAACCGACGCTATGAGCTCAGCCATTGGAAGAAAGCCAGAGCCAATATCGACTACCACGTGCAGTACGAGTACCGGCACTACAGTGTTCCGTGCACGCTACGGGGCGCAGCGGTGCACGTTCGGGCAACCAATACCACGGTGGAGATCTTCCACGGAGGAGAGCGCGTTGCCTCTCATGCGCGTTCCAACGGCCCCAAGGGCACTTACGTCACCTGCGAGGAGCACAAGCCAAAAAGTCACCGAGACTATGGCAAGTGGCCTCCCGAGCGTATGCGAGCCTGGGCCTATTCGCTTGGGCCATCCGTGGGCATGGTCGTTGACGCCATTCTGCGTCGATACCGTAACGAAGAATTCGGTTTTCGCCCCGTGCTTGCTCTGACGCGCGACGCGAAAACGTACGGCAAAGAACGACTCGATGCGGCGTGTGCACGCGCCCTTGCTGTTGCAGGCCCCAGCGGCCCTACACGCCGAAGCGTGGTTGCCATTCTTCGACGTAACCTCGACCAATGCCCGCTGGTCTTGGAAGAAACCTCAACCGCGACCGTTGCCAATCACGACAACCTTCGCGGCGGCTCCTACTTCAACCAGGAGAACAACGATGATCATTGACGAGACCATACAGAAACTCACCGAATTACGACTCACCACCATGGCTCAAGCCCTTCGACAAATGCTCGAATCCTCCGAGCACCAGTCACTGACCTTCGAAGACAAGTTCGCGATGATTGTTGATCGCGAATGGCTCGAGCGAGACAATCGCCGCACCTCGCGCCGCATCAAAGAGGCCAAGTTGCCCGCGTCAGCTCGCATCGAAGAAATCATTGCCGACCCGGCACGTGGACTTGATAAATCACGCATCCTCTCGCTCGGTAGAGGCGGCTGGATCAAGGCCAAGCAAAACATCATCATTCACGGCGCAACCGGCGTGGGCAAAAGCTTTGTCGCCGCTTGCTTTGCACAAGCTGCCTGTACTCTCGGCTATCGTGCTCTATACGTCCGCGTGCCGCGACTCGTTCATCAACTCGCCATTACTCGTGCCGATGGAACCTTCGTTTCCGAGCTCGCACGTCTGTCACGTTTCGATGTAATCGTTCTCGATGACTTCCTGAGCGCACCGATGAAAGACAGCGAGAAGCGCGACCTCATCGAAGTGCTCGAAGATCGCTACGACAACAAATCCACCATCATCACCTCACAACTGCCGCCGAAAACTTGGCACGAATCCCTCGTTGACCCCACTATCGCAGACGCCATCTGCGACCGCCTCGTGCACAACGCTCACGAGCTCTGGCTCAAGGGACCATCAATCCGTAAGAGAAAGGGCATCAACTCCAAACAAGAACCGACCACCTGACCACTAATTCGTCGCTCCGCTCCGATTCCGGTGCCCGAGTGCTCCGGACAAGCTGCCCGAGTGTTTTCGGATTCCGTGCCCGAGTGTGTCGGAATACGCACCACGCCCCGCATGCGAGCCGCCGTCAACTTCAACGACTAGTTTCGCAGCAGGCGCCAAGAAATCCACGATGAAGCCGCCGATGCGTACCTGCCGCTTGAACGCAACGCCCAACCGCCCACCACGAATAGCCTCAAACAATTTCGCTTCCGATGGCGTAGGCTGATGTCGCATAGCGTGTGCGCGTTCTTCGAGGAGAGATTGGCGTTTGAGTTGTTGAAGTTGCTTCCGCATGTTTTTCCTGGTGCCCAGCAAAGCTGCCGGGCTTCGCCCCAATTCGCGCAGGATCCGTGACACATGCGCCCCGTTACTTACGATGTTCAACGGCATGTGGCGCGGAGCGTGCGCGGTCGGCNNAGCAACGCGAAAGATCCCGAGCCAACTCGCCTAAACCACCTCCTTCCCGCCACGCGCAGGGCGCCGGAGGCGACCGAGCATGGCGTTGGAGGAGGTCGGCGGCGCGCAGCGCCGACGGGTGGAGGCACCAACACATCAAGTTCACGACGCTGTTCGGCCTGCTCGCAGTCGAACTCGCCGAGGGCCTCTCGGACAACACGCGACACACGCTAGCCGGCATCTTCGGCATCATCATGCTGATCTTCGTTTGGAGATCGTTCTACATGATGAGAATCTCGCTGAGTGCGGGCGTGAAGGCAGCTGGCGGCAGTGCCAAGTCGGCTGCGCCGCAGCCTGCTGAGTGAACTGACGCGTAGTCGTAACCTGAAAGGCCTGGTGGCAATTGCTGCTGGGCCTTTTGGTTTTTTGTTGGGACGGCACGGGAAAGTTTTTTCTGTTTCGGTGCCGGTTTCTGTCTCTGTGATCCGTGCCGGTTCCTGTCTCTGTGATCCGTGCCTGTAATCCGTGCCTGTA
>PMCK01000365.1 GCA_003154095.1 Myxococcales bacterium
TCCGATTTTGGACGCCTGGCCGATGAGATTAAGGATGTTGCCTCGGGGGGAGCCGATCTGATCCACGTCGATGTCATGGATGGCACTTTCGTCCCCAACTTGACGCTCGGCCCCGACATCGTCCGAAGCGCTCGCAAAGCGACGTCGCTTCCCATCGACGTGCACATGATGGTCATGCAACCCGAGCGGCACATTGAAGCTTTCGCGGCAGCCGGCGCCGACATAATCACGGTTCATGCAGAAGCCACAATTCATTTGCAGCGCACGCTCCATGCGATACGTCAACTCGGCAAGCGTGCTGGTGTCGCTCTCAATCCGCATACGTCAGAGCATGGACTCGAGTACATTCTAGGCGACATTGATCTGATTTTGGTGCTAACGATTAACCCTGGTTTTTCTGGGCAGGCATTTTTGCCTGGAGTTTTGCCCAAAATCTCGAACATTCGGCAGCTCGTCTCGACCCGCGATATCAGTATCGAAGTCGATGGTGGCATCAATACACAGACGGCCCAAGAGGTTGCGCGCGCCGGGGCGGACATTTTGGTAACCGGAGCCGCTGTCTACGGCCAACCCGACAGGCGTAAAGCTATCGCAACGATTCGCTCCGCGGCTGAACATCGATAGCCGTGTCGCCGCGCGTCTATTGTTGCCTGCTCATATGCCTCCTTTGTTGTTGCGGCACTCGGACACAACCCGTCCCACAAAGCCAGAGGCCCGGGCCGAGTAGAGTTACAGCCGGCAAGCCCCGTGAAATTGGGGAACTATCGCAGCGCGCAACCCGAATAGTTCGTGAAATTGCCGAGCTTCGCGGATGGGACCCGAGCCTCGACGTTACGCTCGAAACCGCGGGAAATAGTCGCTTGGAGGCGGCAATACTTGCAGACGAGGAGTCTCAAATTGACCCGGCGGCGCGCCAAGCTGAGATCGAATTGTTGGTGTCCTTCGGCTTTGTGCCCGAGAACTTCGATTTCGAGCGGGATGTGACTCAGCGTTTCAGCCGGGATTTGCAGGGCCTGTACAGCTTTACTTGGCGTCGAATATTGCTAGCGGCGAGTCGCGACTACAAGACCGTCGAGTCGACCTTGCGTCATGAATTGGTCCACGCGTTTCAAGACAAGTACTACAACGTCGGCGCTAAAGTACGGTGGAGAGAGGACCAGGGCGATCGTATTGCAGCGATTCATTCGTTGGCCGAGGGTGAGGCGATTTGCGTTGCTCGGCAGTTGGAGGACCCTCTGCATCGAGGCTGCCTGGACACGAGTTCCGACGACTTCGAGTACCGGACTTTGGGAGAAGGCCTCCAGTCGCTGCCGCCCGCGATTCGGTATGCCCTGTTGTGCCCATACGTGGACGGAACGCGCTCTGTGCAGCATCTATTGCGACAGGGGGGCTGGCAAGCCGTCGATTACGCCTGGCGAGGTAACCTAAATTCGACACGCGAGTTGCTGCACCCGGGACAGTCGTCATTAGCGACGATGCTGGCAATCGAGGCACCCTCAACAGCGACGGCTCTGGCCTCTTGCCATCTTGAGTACTTGGATGTCTTGGGCGAACAAGGTCTGTCGAGTATGCTTTTTGATCATGTGGACCCCGGGATTGCTACGCAACTGGCCGCGTCTTTGATCAGTGATCGCGCCGGAGTCTGGCGATGCGGAGGCAGCTATGCGGTTGCTTGGCGCATGCAACTCACATTGCCGAAGCACGCAAGTCGTGTCGCTAGCGTAATCTCGGCTTCACTAACTCCTCCATTGAGCCCACTGCCAAAGTCCCCTACCTGCGGTCAAAATCGAAACGGGGTTACTAGCCTGCTGGTGTTGGGCCGCGACATTGCGATCACGAGCGTGCACCAATGCATCGGCGAAAATTCACAGAACCCCACGGTATCTTGTGAGGAGGCCGAGAATTGGGCGAAACGACTGATAGGCCTATGAAGCAAAGCGGTTTGCTCTTTTGAATAATTTCAATTAGTTAGCAATGAACCGGACTAGCGATCTCGCTTATGAACGTATGGGCCATGGACTGGGCACGAAAAATGCTTATCGTTGGGGCGACCTGAGGCTCCCCAGGCAGACCCGATGTCAACTCAAACCCGAACTCCCCGACCCAGACGACAAAGCGGTGTCGTTGTGCGTGCGGGTGATTCTTGGTTGAGTCTGATTGCGGCAACGACCAAGGGAGTGGGTGAACTTGGTCAAGTCCGCGTAAAGATCAGGGCCGCCACACCTATTCACGGTGATTCATTTCGCCTTATCGTTCAATCGTATTCCGCGTCCGTGCTTGCGCACGATGGCTCGCCGCATGATTTGGCGACTCCAGTCGCATCGCTGCAACGAGCCGTCAGCCAAGAAGAACTCAGGTTGGGTTTGGATATCGACGTCATGCATGCGGGGCCCGTTCGTGATGACTCCGATGAGCTTGTCGTATTTGCGTGGGTGGAGCCGGGTCAGCCGGATTTGGAGTACGATGCGGCATTGGCGCGACCGTCGCTTGGTGCATTGCGCGGTTCGGCAATATCCCAACATGACACAGTGCAGGGACTAACTGCCGAGTTGCTTCTTACTGCCGCTTGATTCATTCGTGCGCCCGTTTGCGAGTTCACCCGCAATCTGTAGCGGCATTTGCATGCTGAGGCCTGCTGAAGCGGATGTTAAGCGGCATGGCTGCGCGGTTTCGACTGCCTGAGTGCATTGAGTTGGCGCTGAAAGTCCGCCACTTCCGCATCTAGCAAGGTTCGTTGTCCAAATCGGACTTCGAGGTAGAGCTGGGTTAGGTGCAAGACCTGGTCCGCCAGCGGATGACCCAATCGACGTAGCGACTTGGCGTACCCCCACGGCGGCGTGCCCTCTGGTCTTGGTATTCCATGCTCAAGCAGCACCTGCTCTAGGCCTTGATAAAGTTGAATGGCCAATTTTGCGGGCGGACTCAAGGGACCCTGAGCCGCGTCAGTCCCGCGGCGATGAGCCGTTCGCCTTCTCCAGAAGCGCAGCATCCGACCCCCCGCAATCGACAAGACCAACGCGAGTAGGGCCGTTCGAAGCGTTACCCTGTGGCCAATCACCCCTGGAATTCGTAGGCGTTGTGCGTGAGACCGCAGTTGCCCTACTAAATGCAATTGTTGCTGCATGTCATACGACTCTACGTGACGTGACCAGCGCTGCGCCGCAGCTTCGATCAAGTCCCTTATGAGGTGCCCGACTCCGCCGAATTCGCCAGCCGTCAAGTTGGCTTGCGGGGGGGTCGGATCAAATCGCCGCCATCCTAAATTGTCCACCCAAGCCTCGACCCATGAATGGGCGTCGCTTTGGCGAACGACGTAAAATTGACCAAATCTGTTGAATGTGGCGGCACCAAAGCCAGTTACGTTGCGCGTCGGGATTCCCAATGTTCGCAATAGAATTGCCATCGCCGTCGCGTAGTATTCGCAATGGCCTCGATGTGAATTGAATAGGAAATCCTCCATCGGGCTAGGTGCGGCGCCCGAAGGGGAATTCAGGTCGTAGTGATATTCCTGCCTGAGGCGCCGCTCGATCAAACTGGCTTGGACAAGCGGGTCATTCTCAGCCAAAGTCCATGCTTTTGCCAATTGTGAGACCCGAGTTGAAAGACCAGGCGGCAAAACCAGGTACTTCATCCGTTCCGTGGGCGGCAGCGCGTTTCCGCGCCGTGATTGCGCTGTGCCAAAGTAAACACGGTATCGAAGCCCTAGTGTCGTGTCGGCGGTGTAACGAAGTTCGTCCTCCGAATTTCGGAAGATGCTTACGGTATCCGATGATTGACCCCGCACTTGCGGCAATACTTGAATCGCTTCCGCGTCTGCCGGAAGAAAGACAATCGGCGGATCGATCGGACCAAGCTCCACAGTCATGGCCCTATCGACCTTTGGATTGGGCCAGCCAAGTAGTGGATAATAGGTGCCTTCGTGCTCAGCCGCTCGCAGGGTATTCTGAGTCTTGGACCAGGCTTGACCGTCGTAGTTGTCGAGTGCGGCACCCCGCAAATACACTGCCAAATGTTCGGGAGGTTGGGATGGTAGTTCCGAATACGTGAGCCGAAGAGCCACACTCGGGTCGGTTTGCAACTTGCCAACGACCCCGAGATCCACACGGTCAGAAAAGCCCACCAGGCGTGCCTTGCGCGGCGGTTGGAACAGCAGTAACGACAAGCCTACTCTCGGAAACGCCACAAACAGAATGCCCGTGAAGACAAACATCGGCAGTGAAAGGCAAACTACGAGACCTAGGTATGCTGGACTGACCACCCGACGACTTCGCAGGATCCGGGGCACGTCAACAGGAAGACCCGCGCGATCGCGTGCCCCTTGACGATAGTTGCCCTCAACTTCCCGCCGCAAATGACTCAGTAGCAAGGTCACCGGTGCGAGAAACATGAATCCGACAAAACAGGCTGCATATGCTAGGCCTGCGCCCAATATCGTTGCAGCGATCAGGTGCAATAGGGCAAGGATTATGATTTGTTGGTCGTGTGCGGCCCCCCGACGCGTAGCCAGCCGTACTACCTGAATAATTGCCGCAAACTCCACTGCTAGCGTCACCAAGTTGGCCGATGATGTTAGTCGGATGAGCTGCAGAAAAAGGGCGACGACGTACAGCATGCTTCCCGCTAGCTGCACAGCCCGAAGTTCACGAATCGTCGATGGAATCGAAAGGGCCACAGCAAGCCCGACCAGCAATGCTATCGCCGTTCGGCGGTCCAATTCGCCCGTTGCGGTGAGTGCCAGCAGCCCAACAACAGCTAAGCTGTCGAGCATTATTCGATGCACGACACCGAACCTCATATTCGTCTCTCAGTGCTCGGCGTGTATGGTTGGGTGACGTGAGGAGACCCTTGAGCCGAACCTGGTTCAACCTGGGACGCTTGGTTCGATTCTTGGGCCGCGTCTAGCGAGACTGGTTCGAGCAGCGCCAAAAAAGCGAGCGCCGCATCGGTCCCTTGTGAGGGGGTAACGCGCAATTTTTGGCGGGAAGACGTAAGGATTCGAACGGTGTTTCCACGTCGCAGCTGTGCAACCGCATGCGATGCAACCTCGCGAATATTGCGCTCAAACTGTTCCAACCATTCATGCTCCGGCACGGCCGGGTACCAGAATGTATTGATTGTTAGCGTAACTTCCGAGTGCGTCTCTTCCGCCCGAATTCGAAGTACACGTTGATCAGGTTGTGTGCTGCGGCGCCAATATATGTCCCGCGGGTCGTCACCATCGCGCATTGGACGTAGGCCCATGATTTCGTCGCCATGGCCGCGAGCGTGAACGCGATCGCCGCCGATATTCCCGCCCGGTTCGTCTATTGGCAATGAAACGGAAGCGACGGCTGGGTACACCAGCAATGAACCTTCGAGCTCGATTTCAAGGGATTTTTCAAAGAGTCCAAACGGAAACCGGGTAGCCACGCGAAAGCCACGATGATGGCTCAATCCACGTTTGCCCGGTGTACGACGATAGGCGGCGATTTGCGTGGAGCGAGGACTGATCTTCAGAAAGAAGCAACGCTTGTCGGCGGGTTGTCCCTGCCGAATATCCTCGACTTCGATTGCGTATGACGGAACGTGTGCCTTGTCGTTGTAGACTTCGATCTCTACTTGGTGAGGGCGACCCACTTGGGCGCGCCGCGGCAGCCTCCTTGTGACTCGCAGACCACGCAGCGTGGATTCGCTCATTACGCTTGAGATGACGATTAGCGATAGCAAGAGGCCTAACAAGAGATACAGCAAGTTGTTGGCCGTATTGATGGCTGCGACGCCAACGCCAAATGTAATCCCCAGAAAATACTTGCCTTCGCGAGTTATGCGCAGTCGTCGAGGAGGGCGCCAACGTCGCAGCTGCGAGACGAGGGCTTCCACCCATTCTCGTTGCTTGCTGCCTTTTGAGTTGGAAGGAGGGGCCATCGTCGCTCGAGCCATGCCGCGCCGTGGTGAACTGGCATGATCGGGGGCAATACAACGTATTGCCCGCGCGCCTGGTTGCCACTAGCGTTGAAAAATATCAGTCATTCCGGAATTTCCTGTGACGTTACAGGGGAATGGGAATGCGCGTTACTATCTCTCTCAATGTGGCCTCGGCTTCTTCTCGGCTAACGGAGAAGCCATCGGCTTGAGCAGATAATCGAACGCGATGCGCTAACAGGGGAACTGCCAAGTCGTGAATATCGTCCGCAATGCAGTATTGGCGTCCACTCAACAATGCCCGCGCACGCGCGGCGTGGGCCAAATTCATGCCGGCCCGCGTTGATGCTCCCAATGCGAGCGCCGGGCTGCTTCGTGTAGCCCCGACAAGTGCCTGAAGGTACGCACCAAGGGCCCCGTCAACGGTGACTCGATCGACCAGACGTTGTAGGTGGCTGAGCGTCTCCGGGTCCAGAACGACGGGCACATTCAACACGTGATCCGTCTGCGGATTCAACATGAGACGCGTCTCGACGGCGGACGACGGATAGCCAATGGCTAGGCGCAGCATGAAGCGATCTAGTTGTGATTCGGGCAGCGGAAAAGTGCCTGCAGAATCGCGAGGATTTTGCGTCGCGACCACTAGGAACGGATCGGGAAGGGGCAAGGATCGACCGTCCAACGACACTTGACGATCACTCATCGCTTCAAGGAGTGCGGACTGCGTGCGAGGTGTTGCGCGGTTTATTTCATCGGCAAGGAGTACATTGGTAAAGATTGGACCGGGTCGAAATGTGAAGTCATTTTGCCGGTGGTCGAAAATGGACACACCCAAAATGTCGCCAGGTAGCAAGTCGCTAGTGCATTGAACGCGTCTGACTTGGCCGCCAACGGCCCTCGCCAATGCCCGGGCAAGTGTCGTTTTGCCAACGCCGGGAACGTCCTCGATGAGAACGTGCCCGCGAGCTAAGAGGGCGATCATCGTGAGTTCAACAACCCCTGATTTGCCTTCTAAGGCTCCTTCGATCGCCGAGCGCAACGCCGCCAAGTGCTCGAACCCATCCTGGGAAATTGCAGCTGCGGTCGACGACATCCCACACATGCTAGCATTTTTGAGTCTTCCGTCCGCATCGGTCCGACCCGACAAAGTTCAATAGGGTAATCCTCACCGAGTCCTGGAATTGCAGCAGCCCGGTAGATTCAGGGGACAACCTAGCCCGGGCCGTGGTACCGGTGGCCCGTGCCAACTATCGTTCAGCTAGTCGCGCAGGGCGTGGTGCATCGCTTCGGGTCGACCACAGTGTTGCGTGGGGTCGAGGCGTCATTTCAGGCAGGCTCGATCACAGTGTTGGAGGGCCCCAATGGGGCAGGAAAGAGCACATTGCTGGGTATCTTGGGGGGCCTTATCCGACCGTCCAGCGGGAGCGTCAGTTGCCTACCCATGCAAAAAGAGCCTTCCCAGGTTCGCGAACAGTTTGGCTGGGTTGGCCATGATTCATTTTCGTATCGCGAGCTCACAGCACGCGAGAATGTCGAGTTGTCAGTCGCGCTCTATGGGCGCGGGGGTACCTGGGAACGGGTATCCGAGAGAGTGGGTGCCACATCCCTAGAACACAGACGGTTGGGCACTATGTCCCGGGGTCAGCGCCAACGAGTAGCTCTAGGTAGGGCTCTCGTCCACAGTCCCAACGTACTGTTGTTGGATGAACCGTTTTCGGGTCTGGACGTAGAAGGAATGGCGTTACTCGAACGCGTGCTCGTCGAGGAGCGCGCGCGAGGGACAATCGTCGTGGCGGTGAGCCACGACCCAAGTTTCGCCAAGCGAATTGGAGCAAACAGATTGGTCCTTAAGGGGGGACGCTTGTCACTGCTCGCAGAGTCGAATTCATCGAGCTAAGGGGCGGCGCGGATAGGTTTGCCCCCATCGATTGCACGTTGCGATAGCTGCGCGAGAACTTTCTCCTGATCGGAATCGTCGAATCCGCCATTGTATGAAATATGACCGACAATTTCCGCCCATCCCAGGATTCCCAATTCTTGCCTATTGGTACCGGTGGATTCATCAGGAACGCGCGGGGCACTGAGTAAAATGATGTCGGGCAGGCGCGCTAGATACTGCATGGAAGTAAGCGTTGCACGCATATCGTGCAGCACGCCTAGCCGATCTGCGCCAACCAGCACCCAGCAGCTAGGTTCGAGTGCCAAGGCGAGGTCGAGGTTCGTTTGGTTTTCATTGATGGGCGAAAGAACGCCCCCAGCGGTTTCGATCAAAACACTGTCCGCACCGCCGATACCCGGCGCACGAGCATGCATAATGCTTTCCGCAAAATCGGAGATCCAACGAATTATGTAATTGATATCAATCCGAGTGCCGCTCAGGCGCGCGGCTCGGTGGGGTGAAATCGGGGCCTTGAATGCGTACGCGTGATCGGGCGGCAATCGAGGCAAACTAGCCTCGCCAAGTTTGGCGGCGTCCGTGTTTTCGAGTACCTGCACGCCCGTCTCAATCGGCTTAATGGCCAGCACGCGGTCGTCGGTCGTCTGGCCTACCAGCAGCCGCGCGATTTGACAGGCTGCGTAGGTTTTGCCGACTTCCGTGCCCGTTCCTAAGACTACTATTCGGCGCATGCTTCGATAATTGAATCGGCGAGCCTTCGAATGTGCTCGTCTGAAAATGTTGAATTGAGTGTAACTCTAATCCGACACGAGTCAGCGGCCACGGTCGGCGGTCGTATCGCCTGAACCAGTATGCCCTGAGCAACCAGGTCGTTGGTGACAGCCACTGCTCTTTCAGGTGTGCCGAGTAAGACTGGCACGATGGGGCCGTAGGAGGACTCTAACACCCTCACACCAGCACTCATCAGCAGACGCCGCAGTTCGCCGCCGGCAGTCTCTAACCGCACTCGGCCCGATTTGTCTTGTTGTGCTCGAGTTAGATTTTCGTGCACGACAGCAGCCAGCATGGGCGAAAGTGCCGTTGAATAAACGAAGCTTCTTGCGCGATTCCAGAGCCAATTACGAAATAGGGTCGTGGATGCAACGAAGGCACCCTGAGCGCCCAAGGCCTTGCCGAACGTGCCAATCAGAATGTCCGGTTTGAGGCCATTTTGACTGCAAAGACCCGAGCCGCCGGCGCCAAACACACCCAGTGCATGAGCTTCGTCCACGACGAGTGCAGCTCGATGCTGATCGCAAATCGACCGCAAGGCACACAGGTCTGGGGAGTCTCCGTCCATACTGAAGTACGACTCAGTGACGACCCAACATCGACGCTTGGAGCCTTCCATTCGAAGGATGGATTCGACCGCCCCGATATCGACGTGTCGAAATACGGTCACTTCTGCCTTCGAAAGTCGGCAGCCATCAATAATCGAGGCGTGATTGAGCGCATCGGAAATGATGAGGTCACCCGATTGCGCCATCGACCCAATCGCCCCCAAGTTCGCGGCGTAACCCGAAGCAAAGAGCAACGTAGCGGGTTGATCGACCCAAGTAGAAATCGCTCCTTCAAGAGCTCGATGGATGGGGCGAGTCCCGTGAATTAGGCGGGACGCGCCGGACCCGGTTGCACCGCGATACGTTTCACGTGAAACTGGGTCCGCAGCATATCCAAGGTAATCATTTGAACTCGCATCGATCGGGACGAGACCCCTAGCCTCCGCCTCCCGAAGCCACGACTGCCGAACCAAACCGTCATCGGGCTCTCGATAAAGCCCAGCCGCACGGAAGTTCTCCAACTCAGACTCGAGGAAATCCCAATCAAGCACGGCCGACGTCTCCCATAATCAGACATTCCCAGACCCTCAAATACACGGCTCCTCAGAGAAGCCCAGTCAAATACTCACGCGAGGCCAGGACGGCAAGACTTTGCATTGAATTCGCCGGGCAGCTGACCCACCGTTCCGCCTCACGCTCAAACGTATGAGCGCAGCCGGGCACTCACGCGAAACGTTCTATGTTGTCGTCTTCATTCGGCGAAGCACTTGCCGCGCACCACGAGAGCCACAAGCGCTCAATTCCGGTATTTCCAGGCATCGCTTCCTTCAGCCACCGGTATTCCTGCGTCGGTGGCTTCGGCGCCACTGACTTTCGGCAGGGGGTCGGTCCACACATGTAAGTATATGATATTACGACATTATTCTAAGTTGCACCCCGATTCACTCTGGTTCCGCCCTCCGCAACTTCAAACGCCGTGATCCCCCTTTCGAGATTCACGCTCTAGCAAGCGAATCCCTGAACGCTTGATTCCTTTTTGCCATTTCCATAATCCCTTCGGGGTGATAAGTTCAGCCCATGAGCCAGGCTACCGTCGCACTTACAATCGGTGGCCAGACTTATCGGGTGCGGTCCGCTGCAACAGAACAAGAACTTCGCCGATTAGCTGCGATGGTCGACGCGCGACTTCGAATAATCTCCGGTTCACCGCAAACTTCGCTGCCTCCCCAAGCTTTGTTGCTCGTCGCCATCGCGCTCGCACACGATCTAGAAAACGAGCAGGCACTTCGCAAACAGCTCGAGCGCGAAGCCCAAGCCACCCTTCAACTGTTACTTGACCGAATCGACGGAGCTATTCAAAGCGCAGACGCCGCGCTCACCGTGGTAACCCGCGAACAATCAACATCGTAGCCATTCCCACCGCTTGCTCGATTATCGTAAGCGCCATCCTCGCGCAACACTGGCCTAAGGCTGTTTCGGTGGGGTTACGCAAAAGTCTTTAGAACAATCGCAACACGATATGTACGTATCTTGGCCGGGAAAACAAGCCGTACTCTGGGTTGTGCTGGTACAAACCGTCGAATCGCATAACTTGGTAGTCGGACTTAGCGTATAATTAACAAGTCCGTTACCGCCATACTTACTGCTATCCACAACGAATATCTCGAATCGAAATAGATTCGAATCGATCGAGGCTCCACCCAGCGTGGTTCCTTGCAACCTAATTTCCGCAATGATGTAGCCCGCGTCGCCCGGCACCTGAACGCTCCCCGGCAATACGTCGATCGCTACCGCTCCGTACCCGGAATCTTCACCGCTGCCAACTGCAATGTAACCACTTGCCGGTACGCTGAAGTAGCCAATCTCCTGGGTTCCACCTGCGAGCAACCGTACTTCCGCGTTATCAATCGTCACATTCGATGTTTCGGCTCTCAACCTCGACTTAGAGCCCCTGGATGCCAATTGATTGGACACCATGAGCACTGCTGTGTAGTTTGCACCAAATCCCAGATCCACGATGCCGCTCAACAGGAGTTTGGCAGTCGCCGACGGCAAGTACGAACAATCCGGCGCTTGCGCGTACATCGCACCGATGATGACGAGCATGTCGTCATTGTGCGCGCAGTTACCGAGCCCGAGCGACATCCCGGCGAGCAGCGCCACGCCGCAAATTCTGGTCATCCATCGATTCATGCGAGTCACCTCAAAAGCGCTCGATTGCTAGCCCGCGAGCACACCAAGTTTACCCTCTTCAGACGACTGTCGCCATATTTCGCACGTGGACCGAGTCCACTTTCAGAGCTTGATCAATCATCATCGAGCCAGATTTCCGCTAAGAACACCAGGCAAAAGCCACGTGCCCATGATCTGTCGAGCCCAGGACCGTATCGGTTACTCCAGTAAGCGTCTCTTCTGGACAATTTCGGAAGAGAAACCTAGCGGGATATTGAGAGGCCCATCCCAACTAGTAGATTCGAACGGCAAACCGCAAGGCGTCCTTTTTCCATATATTATCAATATGTTACAAACACACGCGGGCCAACCGAGCAGAACCGCTCACCGACCAGCTGCTCTCACCTAGACCAAGAGCAATTTCGACCGCCCATGAGATCTGTCGCATAAGAACCACACCGACTCCGGTCGAAGCCGTCCCACCTACACAGAGAAACGCATCAGTCGGCCAGCGTCCGCATTGTTTCCCTCAAGTCCTCAAGAACCAACCACTGAATACTCACTTCACCGACCCTCTTAACGAAGACAAATCGGACTTTGCTCCCCGCTCGCTTTTTGTCGTGTCCAATCAGCTCGGTCGCGGCCGTCAAGTCAGAACGCTCGAAGTCTACCGGCAACCCAAAGGATCGAAGCAACTTCAGCACCCTCGCAGCAGTATCCGAGGGGGTAATCCCCAACTGCTCGCCGAGTTTTAATGCGGCCGCAAGCCCAAGACTCACAGCCTCACCGTGCGTCCAGTGTCCGAATCCACCTTTAGCCTCCAACGCATGACCGATCGTGTGACCCAGATTCAGCACGGCTCTGAGGCCGCTCTCGCGTTCATCGAGGCCAACTATGCGTGCTTTGACTCGCACACAACGTCGCACAACGTCGATCATCAACTCAGGTTCGCGTCGAGCAATTGAATTCCCTTCGTTCTCCAACAAGGCAAATAGCTCCGGGTCGCCCACAATCGCGGTCTTTACGACCTCCGCCAGAGCACTCGAGTAGTTGCGATCGCTCTCCGTTCTGAGCCAATCGACGTCACAGATCACTGCACTGGGCTGCCAAAATGCACCGACGGCGTTCTTCGCTTCACCGAAATCCACAGCCGTTTTCCCGCCTACGGAGGCGTCAACCATGCCAAGAAGCGTCGTTGGAAATGCGACCCACCGAAGACCCCGCATCCAGACAGCTGCGGCGAACCCCGCAATGTCCGTGACCACTCCCCCGCCTACGGCAACTATCGAACTGCTACGGTCAACACCGCCACGCTGAGCCTGATCGAATATTTCGCTCAGCGTGCCCAAGTGCTTCTGCTCTTCGCCAGCACCAAGAACTACCTTCACCGATCGGGCCCCCGTCGCTTGAATTGCTTCGGCAACTCGGGTTCCATGCAGCTTATCCACGTTGGAGTCGGTGATCAGTAAGAGTGTCGTGTGACCGATCAGGCTCTCCAGGCAGCATTGCTCGGTAATTCCCTGCCCAACGTCTACGACATACGAGCGCTCGCCGGCCGCGATCGCAACCGGACAGCGCTGCCAGAGCGCCGCCACCTCGCCACTGATCGACGTTAGTTCTTCCCGGTCGAAATCAACGACTTTGTGAGCTTCCGTGAACGAAGTCGTGGCGTTCTTCCACAGTGCAGCGGTGGCAAATTGCTCGTGACTCGTCGGGATCGTGCCGTCATGCCCATCACCATTTCGCACGGATACGACAACACTCCGATCGAGTGCGAGAACTCGCGCCCTTCTGTCGAGCCATGCGTCGCTGTCAACTTCGATGACCGCTGCGGGCCGCGCAGTATCTGCCAATTGGGTGTCCAGGTTGGCCGCATCGGCATGCAACAGCTCACACCCCGTATGGCGTGCAACACTTTCCGCCAACTCAGTTTTGCCGGAATGCGGCGGTCCAACTACCAATAGTGGGCGCGTCATCGAGAAGCTCCAATGAGCGCGGTCTACGCCCTTTGCCGGCTACGTGCTAGGAGCAGCTCCCGTGCCCGATGAGCTGGAATTGGTATTGCGCAATGGCGCCGTCGGCTTGCGTGTCCGCGTCAAACCGAAGTCGCGCCGCTCAGCCATCGTCGGTGTACAGGAGGGCGCTTTGTTGGTGACCTTGGCGGCACCTCCCCATGATGGCCAAGCCAACGATGAACTGCTGAGCCTATTCGCCCGGGTGGCCAATGTTCCAAAAAGCCAAATCGAACTGGTCTCTGGTGCCTCGGGCCGCCTGAAATTGCTCCGCATACGCGGCGTCGAGCTGTCTGAACTGCGAAAATCGCTGCTGCCCGAGGTCTGAGGCTAGACCGGACTGTTCGACGGACCCAGGCCCGGCTAAAGTCGACCCCCATTGACAACCGGGCCTCAAGATAATCGCGCCGCATTGCACGTCTTGGTGGTGACCGAGGACGCCGGCACGGCTCAATTGGTTGACCGCACGCTCGCGGGTTCTTCGGACGAGGTTGGCGTCGCAAACGATTTGTCCGAGGGCTTGTCCAAAGCGCTCGCCGAAGTCCCGGACATCGTACTCGTGGACTTGGGCTTGGGAAATAACGCGGGCCTTGCGATCGTCCATCATTTAAGGGCGCTGAGCTCGGCTACTGCCATCTATGCATTGACGGGGGCCCATGCGCTCGAACTGGGACCTCAAGCCATGGCGCTTGGCGCCTCGGGCGTGCTCGTGCTTCCTCTGAGCGGGGACGAAATCATGCGAACGGTGGGGTCGGTTCGCGCCGAGCGAGCTGATAGGGCCGAACGGGTACATTTGCGGAAGATCGCGGCGGTTGCCGAACGGGCACGAAGCTTCTCTGAAGCACTTGCCGATATTTCGTCCGCTAATTCGCGTCGCGACGCATCCGAACGCGTCGCGACCTTGCTGTCCCAAGCCGGCGCGCTTCACGTAGTCGTGTACCTTCCCACGGGCGAAGGGTCACGCCAGTGGATGAGGCTCAGCCGCGTCGGAAGAGTTGAATCTTCCCCTAGTTTTGCCGAAGAAATGGACATCTTGGGTTGGGCCCAGGAGGGGGGATTCGAGGTTGTACGGCTGGTACTGCGCCGGCAGAGTGTTTGCTTATTGCTGCTCGAAGCCGGACAAGGCCCAGCTATTCGATCGATCGTAGACCTGTTGGAAGTCGTTGGAATCCAGATTGCGACCGCCTTGTGCCTGGTGGCGGAGCGCGAACAATCCAGTCGCGGCGCGATGAAGGATCCTCGTTCGAGTGCCTATACTTTTGCCTATTTCGTCGATGTCACGGGTCGCGAAATAGACAAGGCACGCCGTTACAACAGGCGCTTTGCCTTGGCTACTTTGGGCGTTGAGATGCCGAAAACCGTAGACAACCCATTGGCGCCGGACCCAGGAATTCAAGTGGCCGAACAGGTTCTAGCATCAGTTCGCGACACGGATGTGCTTGCCCGCGTCGATGAAGGTGAGTTTTACTTACTTCTGCCAGAAACCGGTGGCACCGGCGCCCACACCTGCCGGCGTCGCGTCATGCGACAACTGCTCGGGGCGAGCGAGCTTTTCGCCGGAGGTGTTTCCAATATCCAGATTGCTATGGGAGTTGCCACATTTCCGCAGGACGGTCTGGACCTGTCACAACTTCTTCGAATTGCGCGCCATCGTGCGGAGGTCTCGAGGCACTCTCCCGTAAGGCGATTGGGCCTTGATCGCCTGAGTTTACCCGAAATTCTGGATGCGCTGCTGTGGCGCCTGGATGAAGCAGCGCAAGGGCTCGGAATAGAAGCGCCACAGATGATCAGTTTGCCAATGTTGGACGCTGTGGGTCTGGCATTGGCGGTTGTCAATGAAGCCTGCCGTGGTGGCGAGACGCGAGTTGTAGCTTCGGTACATGCGGGAATGAGTATCGGTGGGGCTATCCGTGGCAGCTTGAGCACAGATCGAGAACAACTGCAGGTCGAAATTGTGGACCTAAATGCTCACGCAGCCTGCCGCGAACTGGAGGTTTTGGTCGTAGTTGCAGAGCACGGCGTGTATTCGATGATAGGGCGGAGTTCTGGCGGCAATCTGCGTGCGCTACACGCGGCCGAGCCCGTACTTGCCGACCTACTGGTCCAACGACTGGGCGAACTGGTGCGGATGAGGTTGCTCGACTAATGGCACTGAACGTTTTGCTTATTGACTCGGATGTCGAAGCCCTGAGCGAACTGGGGTCGTTGCTACGCGCTCGTGGGCTGTCCGTGTCACTGGCCGATAGCATTCCGGTGGCGATCGACCAGGCGAGAAAGCTCTCTCCCGGTGCCGTTCTGGTAGCGGAAGCTTTGGCTAATGCGGGCCAATTGGTGGCCCTATTCGACGCGGAACCGAGCTTAGCCACATTACCACTCTTTGAGTTGGTAGGTGAGCTCACTTCTGGGCTTTTGCCGCGGCAGTTGCCGCGCTTGGAACCGGACGTAATTGCGAGAAGGCTGTGGACTATCGAGAGCTCGCCGCCCCCTGTTTCGAGTGTAGGAGGCGATTTTCGCGGCGACTTGAAGCAGGTTAGCATCACGGATTTACTCCAATTGCTCAGCATGAATCGACGCACTGGAACGCTAACCATCACGACGGCCATCGGTGTTGGTGAAGTACGCCTCGTGCATGGAGAAATCGTCGACGCGATCTATCTGCGAGCTGAAGGGAGCAAAGCACTATTTCGCTTAGTCGGAGAGACCGATGGTTCATTCGCATTCATAAGCGGCGTCGCAGCAGCGTTACGACGCGTCGAGCAGCCAACACAGGCGCTCCTTCTCGAGGGAATGCGTCAAGTGGACGAAGCCCGAATGGCCCGGCAGTCACTCGGATCTGCCGAGGACGCCCTTCAATCGCTGACTTCCTCTGCAAATGCTAGAGATGACTTGGCCGAGCGTGTGCTGATGGCGCTCGAAGTGCCCCATACGATTGACGAGTTGCTCGATCTGCTGCCCGACAATGATTTGGCGATTATCAAGGCGACCCAGCAGTTGCTCAATGATTCGAGTGTGCGCAAGATCGAGCGAGGCGCAGTTCGCGTCGAACTCGCGGACGCCGAACAATTGAATGTGCTGTCGAACGTGGTGCGACAGCTGCGTCGGCCGGGCTTTTCGGGGAACCCGCGCATCATACTCTTCGCTTCGCAAAACCGACTAGGTGCCGCAATGCACTCGCTGAGTAGGATTGCCGACGCATGGCGCTCCAGTGACTGTGCCCCCGTAGCGCCCGTAGCCCACACGCTCGCAACCTTGCGCTTGAATGACGGGGCCGAGCTGGATGTCATAGGTCTGCCCGACACAGCCGAGTACGGTCCGCTTTGGGGTATGACTCTGCCGGGCTCCGCCGCGGTATTAGTGTTAGGTGAGGAGCCCGCCGGCGGCATCGACTCTGCTTGCAATATATTTGGCATTCCCTTGGTTCGGGCAGAAGCGCTTTTGGGATCCGTCGAGGAAGGCGATCCGCGGCAGATCGCGCTGCTCGTCCGGGCAGCATTGGAGGCTGCTGCCGGCCGTTAGCGGCCGGTACTCCGGACAGACAACGGATGGTGTCCGCCGGGCATCCAACCGTGGTAGGAATTTCAGCATGGCCAACGTCGAACAGACGCGAAAAGAGGAGCATGGCGGGCTTTCCGTCGCGCGTACCGAATTCGCATCGAGTTTGGCCCGACGCCTGGAAGCAATTCAATCTGCGATCGTCACATTTGAGCAACAAGCGACATCGTCGACGCGCCGGGACAACTTGATAAGGCGGCTCCACGCGCTCGGGGCCTCCGCAAAGGTTCTGGGCTTTGCGGCTGCGGCCGAATCGCTGTCGCGCGCGGAGCAACAATTGCGAACAGGGCTCGCTGAAACGTTGATCGAAGACTTGGCCGTCGTTCGAAATCAGCTCGCAACGCTTCCGATGCTGGTTTTGCGAGGCACGTATTCGATGCTACCGGCGCCGCCCTCTTCCCCGTCCAGTCTATCGGCTTCACCCTCGCCGCTAGCACAGGGACCTTGGTGCGCGTTGGTTTTTGGCAGCTCTGGGCTGGCAGACACCCTGCGGAGCGTTGGAGCCGCCAGTTCTGGATTCGAGCTCATTCACGTTCAGGACGCGGCGAGACTCCGCGAAATGTGCGCCATGTATGGGCCCGACGTGGTGGTCCTCGACGGGGCACTCGATCAATTGGAAGAACACCTTCTGACGCTAAGGGAAGCACCCGAAACCACGGGTGTGGAATTGGTGGTCGTACAAGCTGAGGAAGGAGCCGCGCCAAAACTGAAAAGTGCAGGCGCACACACTGTCGTTACTTCGAATACGTCGCCGGTGGCACTATGGAGGGCGGTGAATCGGACGCGATCTGAAGACTACGATTTGCCTCCGGCGCGAGAGCCTTTCGGTGATGTGCAATTACGCGATTTATGTGAACGAGTGTCTCGGGAAATTCGGCGCGGACTTCTCGAGGCCGCCGATGCCGATGCTCAGTCGATCCTCGTATCCCTGGGTGAGGGAACCGAAGTCCGCGCGGCTATTTGGGCTGCGGTAGCAAGAATTCGCGAAGTTGTCGTTGCCCAATCCGACGGCCGAATTCATTTCGGACCGGGGCCAGACGGTAGCATCGTATTGGCGCCCGGGGCCGGGTTGGGTTTGCGCGGACGCGTGCGCGCTGACTCGGCTTCAATTGACCTAACTGGCCGACGCATCGTGGTAGCGGACGATGACCCAGCGGTCGTTTGGTTCGTTGCTGGAACCTTGCGTGCTGTAGGTGCAGATGTGCGCGAGGTTCAGGACGGACGGCGTGCGCTGAACTTGGCGCAGCAGTGGTGGCCCGAGCTAGTAGTAAGTGACGTCCTGATGCCGGGCCTGGATGGTTTCGCGCTGTGCCGCGAAATCAAACGGGATGTCGTACTCCGGGATGTCCCGGTAATACTTCTGAGCTGGAAGGAAGATCTGCTATTTCGTCTCCGAGAACTGGGCGCCGACGCAGATGGCTACCTTCGCAAGGAAGCTAGTGCATCCACGTTAGTCGAACGAGTTCGGGAGCTGCTTTGGCCTCGAATCAGCCTCGAGCGACGACTTCTTGGTGGTCAGGAAGTGAGGGGTCGGCTCGACGGAATTGCCCCGCGATCTTTGATTGACGCCGCATGCAGGCTTGGCCGCAGCGTGCGAATCGCCCTCCGCGATGCTTCTTCTCACTACGACGTTCGAATTCGAGACAATACATTGCGCGCAATAACGCGCACGCGTGTCAGCGGCGTAGTCGAACGCGGGCAAGCTGCCCTGGGTTTACTATTGGGCGTCAGCGCCGGCCGCTTTAGCGTTGTTCCGGACGATCAGCCCTCGGACGATGACTTCACGGAGTCCAACCTCAATGACGTGATTCGCACTCCAATTCTCCGTGCACGTGCCGCCCAGCGCGTACTGTCGGGATCCGCGCTTGGGATGGTGGAACGGGTAACTCTCGATCCGGAGACATTTGCAGACGAATTGTCGATGCTGCCGTTGAGTTTGCGTCCCTTGGTCGACGAGTTACTCAGAGGTACCGCGCCTCGCCAACTCCTGGCCTCGGGCGCCGCATCCCTCAGAGGACTTGAATCGTTGCTTTCCGATGCAGCGCGCCGGGGGGCCGTTCGTGGAATTGCAGGTCCCTCGGGTGAGGACCTGCTCACCCGCGAGATCTTGGCGTTGTCCGCTCCTAGCTCGGAACACCCGCCCGCCGAAGTATCGCCGGCACCTCAACTTTTTTCGTTTCAGCTTTCGCCAAGTCCGCTACCCGTAGCGCAGACATCGAACCCAATTGTTAGTGGAGAACTTGCAAGCTCGCCGGCGGAGTCCAGCGATTCATTGGATGGGTTCGATTGGACCGCCGAAGCATCCTGGGAAGTAGACATTCCTAACGAAACCGAGGCATCAGCGAGAGCGGAGCGCTCGAGCCCATTCTCGCGCCCAAGGCTTTCAGCCGAATGGGGCTCGGAAAAGAGAACTTCCCCAGGCGTGGGCACGCACGGGTCGTCTCGCAAAGTCACCCCAACAGGCGCCGCTTCGGTCGTCGACGTCCCTCAAAATCAGGGGGCGACCGCGACCCAGCCGTCGCCGGGTACAAGCGAAACTATCCAGGAATTAGCAAGTGTAAATGAGACGCCCGAATTGTCTCAGGTCGTTGCGGCAGCAATCGCAACCGAAGCGGGCCCCTTCTTGCCCGAAATAAAGGGAGAGACGAAAGCTCCTGCACGTCAAACGGTCGAGAGCCCGGCGGCAACAATTGGCCCGGCAGGAGCACTCCAAATAAGTGATGCCCCGTCACCGATTGTTGCGGCACTGCCGTTGCGTCCAGTCGTGAGTCCGCCGCGTCCAGCACCCGCCGTCGAGATTTCCGAACGAAAGGATTCAACAGCCACACCACAGGTGCCAATCGTATCGGCAACTGCAGAAGAGGAAGCCATATTTCCCTTGTTTCCCAGCGGAGCACCCGACAAGCGGTCACAGCGAACGACACCAAGACCCGGAGTTCTGAGCTCGCCAGTAGTTCCAACCAACACAATGCCGTCCGAGCTTGCACCGCGAACCAATGTTCAATCTGCCGATAGCGTCGGGCGTCCAATCAATCACCCATCCCAGGTGGCCGATGACGAGCATTTTTCGTCCGAGCTCGCCGCAGAAGCGAGTAAATCACCCACAATGACTGCGAATGGCGAAGCGAGCGCTGCACTCGCGAGCCCGGTCTACTCGGGAGCCAAACAGGAGCTTAGGGCGGAAATCCCCCGCGAAGGTCAGAACACCATTGAAGATGACTTCGGTGACGCCAATCGAACTGCGCGCGCAGGAGCGAACAACTGGCTCGTTCCGCTAAGTTTGGCAATTACGACAGGTCTTTTGTCATTTGCGGTTGCACTACCAATCGTTCAGCGATTGAGGTCGACTCCAGCGCACGCGCCTGCAAATTCTGCTTCTGTCTCGATGGAGGCAGGGGACAACGTAGCGGTGCTCGTCGAGAACTCGGCTAATCCCGGCGCAACCGCTTCCGCCTCGCTCCCCAGTGTCGCTGAGGCACCGCCGGGTATCGTAATTCCTCCTGACAAAGGCCTAGTTGTCGTAAAAACAGGTGGCGTACATTCAATATTCGTTGACGACGAATTCATCGGACGAGGACCAGAGAGGGTGGCCACCCTCGGAGCGGGCCTGCACAAGGTGCGGGTGTCGCTAAACGGTGAGGAGCACACGGAAACCGTCAACATAGTCGTCGGTCGTGTGGTTGAATTTGCCCTCGAGCAACCTGGGAAATAGTGATGGCGCTGGCGGCAGTGATTTGTGCCTGGCACCGGTGCGCGCGTGTTAGCGCTGCAAACGCCACGAAGCGAGATATCCTCCTTTTGGCGTTCATCGCCGCCTGTGGTTGCAGACATTCACAAAAGCCGGGGCCACCGCCTGATGGTACGGTAACTGGCGCTGCTGCCAAGCCGTTGAATTCACAACAAGCTTCAAATTCCGACAAGCCTGCGCCAATCGAGTCGAGCAGTCTGAATTTGTTGGACGAATTATCGGGCTGTGAAGTCGATCAGCTGGGTCCTGTTGTCGAAGTCGGGACATCTTCAGAGGTAGCCCGACGAGGCTACGATGTTAATTCGGACCGACGAACCCAATCCGTTGATCGCAGCGGCGGCACATTCGTTCGGATCTACGATCGCCGCTTGACTCACGAATTTTGGCTGGACGAGCCGATGGAACGCCCGCGAATAACTTTGCGGCTCGTCGGCGCAGGTGCCACTCGCCTGACCGTGCGACTAGACAAGACTACGGTGGGTACCACCAAGCTCATTCGTGGCGAGCCGGTTACGCGGGCATTTGGGCCCATTGAAGGCATCGTTGAGCCGGGACGCCACACCGTATCTCTGGAATTCCGAGGGCAGTCTGCGGATAAGCTGGAACCAAGCGCGGAGATTGACTGGATTCACCTGGGACAGCCCTTGGACGGCGACACAATACCGACGGTGCCGACTTTGCGTTCATTGGTGGCCGACCAAAACATAGGCGGGGTGCCCAAACGTTCGATAGTGCTGCGCGCTCCGAGCAGTATTCGTTGTCCACTACTGCTAACGACGGGCGCGCATTTGCGTGTGTCATTGGGCTTCTGGGGCTCAGGTGCAGGCTTGGGAGAAGTACGCGTAATCGAAGATGGGCAAGCGCCTGTAGCATTGCGACAACAAAAGACCCAAGGGGGAAATGGTGCCAGTTGGACGTCGATAGACGCCGATTTGAGCCAGTACGCCAATCGCATAGTCGCCTTGGAATTCCGCGCCTTGCGGGCCTCACAGGGAGGGAAGGTCGTATTTGGGGAACCGAGGATTGTTCGCACCGAGACTGCAGCAGCCCCCGAGCTCGGTCATGCCCGGACCGTCGTAATTGTCGTCGCTGCCGGCTTGTCGCGTCGTAAGATTCCGCCGTGGGGACCGGTAGGAACGCTTTCGGCTCTGGGTCACCTGCAACGTGACTCTGCTTCGTTTCAGAACTATCGGTCCTCTAGTACGGTGCCCGCCGCGGTCTTGGCAAGCCTACTCACTGGCCTCTCACCGACCGCCCATCATCTAGAGGATACCGCAGCTCGCCTCCCTTCGACTGTAATTACACTGCAACAGTCCATCAAACAGGCCAGCGGGCGAACCGCGCTATTTACCGGGGTTCCAGCTACTTTTGCGGCTTTTGGTTTCAATTCGGGGTGGGACGAGATTCAGATGTTTTCCCCGGTGAAGGATCAGGCTGCAGCGGAGCCTATGCTACAAGCGACACGTTGGCTGCAGCGTGAATTGGAGCAGGACGACGACGCCAAACGCTTCGTGCTCGTTCACGTTCGCGGAATGCATCCGCCCTGGGATCTCACCAAAGAAGAGGTAGCTACCCTGCAGCCCACGGAATACGGGGGGCCCCTAGAAGCCAGGCGGGGGGGTATCACGCTCGGACGCATTCGACGTCAGAATCTCAAGTCGCTTCGACGTTTGACGGATGAAGATTGGATTCGCCTAGATTCATTGACGACGAGTGGATTTGTAGATCAAGTTCAGGCACTCGATCAGATGATAGGCCTGCTCAAGCGACGCAACGTCTGGCAAAATACCTTGTTCATTTTTGCTGGCGACGTTGGAGCCGGTGACCCTCCCAATGTCCCCTTCGACCCGGTGGGCAGTTTGCGTGAAGATCAATTGATAGTACCGCTGCTCGTGAAATTTCCCGGTAATTCTTGGTCCGGCCGGAGTGTTGATGCCCCCGTAACCACGACGGATATTACGCGGACCGTGTACGATGCGTTGGGCTTGGATCTGCCGGAAGGAATTGTTGCCGCTGACCTAGCTCAAATTGCTGCGAGTCGTGGACCCGTATCAGCGCGTCCGCAGGTGGCCACGCTCGGCAATCGTTACGCGTCGCGACTCTCCAACTGGCTGCTGTTTGGAGAAATCGGCAAAGAACCCAGTCTGTGCGAATTGTACGTTGATCCCGCTTGCACTACCAATCACTTTACCGATCACCCTTGGACCGCGAGGGCTAGTTGGCAGTGGACACGCAATGAACTGTTGAAGATGAAAACACTTGGAGCACCAACAGCGAGGGAACCCGCAAGCATAGACGCCGAAACGGCCGCGGCTCTAATGGTCTGGGGCGATATCGATCAATAGCCGTCAGCTATCAGCCTTTACCGCTAAACTTGGGCCACACTGCCGCGGTGGCTGATCGCCTCTTTGGATAGAGAACGGATCAATTTGTCGCGACCTTTGAAGGTGAAATGATTTCGATCGGCTAGACGAGGGGATCGACAAGCGACTGATTTTCATGATCAAACCAGGGGCCGGAGGTCCCCGTGGCATTTTGGAATCCACCTATCGAGCTGAGTGTCGGAGAAAAGTTCATCGCGAAGCGATGCGAGAAACGCAGAGTGTTCGTGTTTCTGCGTGAGTACGACCCGGGCGCCCGCACTAAAGCACTGCGCCGCCTTTTGAACCAAGTTCAATCGCTAGGTACGTGGCTTGAGAAGGAATTAGCCGAAGAGCTTGCGACTCCTCCGTTAGCGCGAACAATGCACAAGTGCTGCCCCAGAGCGCGGCCGCAGCATTTCGCTACACGCCAAAGAAGACTACCTGATTCAGCCGCGCCAAGAGGCTCGCACTCAAGACGGGCGAGCCAGACTCCGACTCAGAACCACCGTCGAGCACAGCCTGGCAACTCTACACAACCGACAAGGCGAGCGAGCCCGCTATCGCGGTCTGCGCAACAACCTCTTCGACCTCCGTCGCCACGCCGCTCTGACAAACCTGAGCGTTATCGATCGGTTGAAAACGCAGCTTAATTGGTCAGGTCTCTAGATTGTTCAGGACAGCTAGTTCTTTTCGTAATCTTCCAGATCAAATTCGACGCCGGCTTGCCCTCCACGGTCCATGGCAATGAGCAGGGTCTCTACGACGATATCAATCGCTTCAAGGCGAGTTGAAAATAGGTAATATTGGCTTTCGGGCACTGGAGGAGCGAGTGCGAGTCGCTCGGCAATCCGGGATTGGTCTTCTGGGGCCAGTTGCAATTGCCCACTCGGCCCTTCATGTTCCACTCCCTGCGCCAANNAGCCATTGACTCTTCGTCGCACCAATTCACCGAAATACGCGCCAATCGCCCGAGTTAGCACTTGAGAGACCTCGGGCCGGTGCGCAATATCATCACGCGCCGTGGAAACATAGTGATCCAATATTGGCAGAGTGTCGTCGGTAAAGTCCAATGACACTCCGAGTGCTCGGTTTACGAAATCGACACACATGCCGCATAGGTTTGCGATCTCGTCGGGAGCCGCCGAGTCTACGCTGGGAGCAAGCTCGCCAGCTTCGTAGTCATCGGGCTGCTCTTGGCTCTGCTGGGAGTCAATTTCTTCATCCACGTCGGCGTTCGGCTCTGAGTTTTCGTCGTGCGGGTGCTGATCGCTGCACATGATGGTACGTCGCCGTTAGCGCCAATCTCGACGATAGCAAAGTGCCTCCGCCTTGCCTTAGAGGTCAGCACTATAAAATCCAACCGGCATGGCCGGGCGACCCACCTGTGTATGTGTTGATCACGGTGAGAGGGTCGCGACCCCACCGGAAAAGCTGATATTCGCCGATCATTGTGCAGACATGAAAAGATGCTCTCGCCGAGTAGACCCGGACGCGGTAGGAAGGGATATTGCGCTGTTCATCCTATGCGGCTCGGAATCCTCAGCGACATTCACGCCAACTATGAAGCGCTGAGCGCGGTGTTGGAGGCGTACCGGGACGAGCGGATTGACGTCTATTACTGCCTCGGAGACACTGTAGGGTACGGCGGTTCACCCAACGAGTGCGCCGAAGTTATTCGTGGGTTGGTCAAAGAGACCGTGCTCGGTAATCACGACGCAGCAGTCGCAGGACGTATGGACTATTCGTATTACTACGAAGCAGCACGCAACGCTCTCGATACCCATGCACAAATGCTATCGGCTGAGAGCATGGCTTGGCTAAAGAGCCTATCGTACAAGATCGAATTGAACGAATACGACTTGCACCTGTGTCACGGTTCACCCGTTAGACTCGAGGAATTCGAGTACATATTCGCGCCGGAACAGGCGCGCGAATGTCTGCCCATGTTTGGAGAACTTCCAGCCTTGACGCTAATTGGTCACTCTCACTTGTGCAAAGTGTTCGCGCTAACTCAGGATTCCGTAGAAGAGCTACCGCCCATTGATTTCGAACTCGAGCCGGGGAAGAAATACATCGTGAGCGTCGGTTCCGTGGGGCAGCCTCGCGATTAAGACAATCGCGCAAGTTACACTGTGTTCGACGCGACCAAGAAGATTTTCGAATTCAAGAGAATCGAGTACGATATCGAA
>PMCK01000460.1 GCA_003154095.1 Myxococcales bacterium
CCCGTTCAAAGCATGACCTTTGCGGTTCCAGTGACGTCAACTCAGACATCCATCAGTGTAGAGGCAGCCTACATGGTCTTCGGATTTGGTGCTGACACCACTGCTCGCACCGTGTCGCCCTGGACTGATCCTACCGCGATGGAAGTTCGAAGTGCGACTTCAGGGACACAACAGATGATCTCTGCCGCTCTTGCCCAGGTCGGTAGCGGCTTTTCCGCCGCGAAGGTCAAAGGCGTATCCAATAGCGGCAGCGGAGCCGTACTAACCGGGCTAACAGGTTTGGCAGCCGCCAACAATCAGGAAAAAGCAATTGGCTTTCTCGCGATGGATGTGGTCGACGCCAATCGGAGCAGCGTGAAGCCGTTGGCGTTTCAATTCTTGGGCCAAACCTGTGGCTACTTACCAGACTCGAGCCCAACAGCGTTCGACAAACAGAACACGCGGGACGGCCATTACGCCATTTGGGGGCCGCTTCACCTGCTTACCCCGGTAGATTCAACAGGAACTCCAACTAACCCTGACGCAGCAACGATAATCAACTACCTCACAGGCGCGGTGGCTCCGACTTTCGATCTGATCACGGTTGAAGCAACTGGTGGTGTTGTACCCGATTGCGCGATGCGCGTGTCGCGCACGTCCGACGTGGGACCGATGGCGAGCTACATGCCCGCACACTCTTGCGAATGCGCGTTCTTGAAGGCAGCTACTGGCACTACCACGTGCACAGCGTGTCCCAACGGCGATTCAGATTGTGCCTCAGGCGCCAACAAGCATTGCAACTACGGCTATTGTGAGGTGCAGTAACATGAAAACTAAGAATAGTTTCTCACTTTTGGCCTCGAGCGTTGCTGGCGCCTTAATGTTGTTGGCAGCTGCTTGCTCGTCCAGCAACAGCAACCCGACTCCCACGCCCACCAGCGGTGCCTCGTCGTCGACGGGTGGCAACGAGAGTGCGGCCGGAGCGAGTAGCACCTCAACCGGTGGCTCCAGCGCCGGAACAACAGGAGGAAGCACCAGTGCCGCTGGCAGCAGCTCACAAGGCACAGGCGGTGCCGGTGGCGTCTGCGTACAGGACACGACGAAGAACTGTCACTCTTGCCCTCCGGAAGTTACCAGCGATTTCCTAACCGAATGCACCGGAGCAGCTTGCTACCCGTTTGACAACACAGCGAAGAATATTCCAACTTCGTTGCCTGCAATTCCTTAACGTTGCGTGCACTCGCAGCATTGAATGACATCGCAGTAACTGCTAACAATCGCGCGCCGTTCACGTTCGAACGGCGCGCGGTTATAAGTACCTCTGGTTTGAAACAAACCCGTGACTAATAAGATAATTAACATAAGTTTATTACATTGGTGTGGCATCCCCCTGGCCGTATCGCTGCTCACTGTATCCGCAATTGCGGCACCAGATGACGTCAAGTCAGATGTCGAGGTGAGTGCTGCTCCCGCGGAACCTTCTGCAGCGCCGAGTGCCAGCGCCGCACCTTCTTCGGCCGTGGCGCCCCCGCCTACTCAGGCAACGGCGCCCGCCGCGCCCCCGGGCCATGCCCCGGATTCCGCAAATGCATGGAGTCACCCCGCCACGGCTGACGCTTCAGCTGCCGTGCCCAATGAAAATGGGGTGACACCTGCTGCCCCGCCCGCTCCGCCCGCCTCGCCGAATTCGGCTAACGTGACTTCTCCGTCGACTGTTGACTCTAACGTCCAGACATCGCCGACCAGATCAAACCTATTGCAGTCGCTGACCGAGGGCTATCGAGTCTCGGGCTATTTTCAGGCGCAATTCGAATCCCATCAGGATTCTCAAGATCAACTGAATCAGGACAACGGGGTGCTAAATCAGAATCGATTTGTGTTGAGGAGAGGTCGCGTTCGCATTGCTCGCGACTGGGACTATGCGGCGCTGTTGGTTGAGTTGGATGGAAACACGGTTCACGGTCCAAGTTTTGGTTGGCAGAAGGCTGAAGTGTCGTTGGTCTACGGCCGCTCCCAAGAAAAGNNTCGGCGAAAAGTCGGGTTTCGGTTTACAAGATCCGAATAACAACAAGGACGTCACTGTAAGGCTCGGTGCCACCGCTAAGCCTTGGTCCAAGATAACGGCGTCTGGTGACATCACGTACAACGCTGGTAAAGGGTTTCACGCTGGAACGCCCGCGACGAAATCCAGCGTCACATGGCAAGACGCGAATCATAATGGCCAGGTTGATGCTAACGAACTCCGCGGCAACCCTGCCTCCGCGGCAACTCCCTCGGAGAACTTCTCTCGATGGGCGATTGGTGCAGACGCCCAGCTAGCTGTGGAGACGACAGTCGGCAAGTCATTGCTCTACGGCGAGATTGTCGTTGCCCAGAATCTGGACCGCGGCCTGTTTATATCGGACCCGATTGCCAATTCTGGCCAGAACATTCGGCAACTAAGCTACTACGTCGCTTTCATTCAAGAAATTACGCCTTATGCCTTGGTAGGTTTCCGCACGGATTTCTACAACCCCAACGCGGATTTCGTCGACCATCGTGCGGGGCAGCTCATTCCCACATCCCAAGCGATACGCGACTATTCGCCACTGGCTGGGCTCGTGTTGCCAGACCNNTGAAATTGCGACTAATACTGCTGGCGTTGATCATATTGGCCACTGCGGCTGCGTGCTCGGGAACCAATCAATCCAAGACGGGTATTGGAGAGCCACTGGTTATTAAGGTGACGACGCCGAGTCATACAACTGTGTTAGCGCAATTCATTTCGGG
>PMCK01000690.1 GCA_003154095.1 Myxococcales bacterium
CTACGCATCGCCGCCGTCGTTACCTCCGACGTCGCAAGACTCGCTTTCGACCTGCCGGCTCGGCTTTGGTCGAGCTGGACTCTCACCAGCCAGGTGACTATTCAGAATTTCATGATATTTTCGTGTCTCTCATTCCTTTCTGACCAGCATTGCTTGGTCGCACCAGGCTATCAGCTATCGGCAATCGGCTGTCAGCTACCGGGCGCCACTGTCAGGATTTCTGGCTGAAGGCTGATAGCTGTTTTCAGGCAAGTCCGACCTGGGGCATTGACGTCCGGACCAAGGGCTTTAGATGGAGACTGATATGAAGCCTAGTAGCATTTCCGAACTCGATCATGTCGATGGGCCCGCAAACGCCGCGGTAACGTTGATAGAATATGCCGACTTCGAATGCCCGTTTTGCGTCAAGGCTTACGCAGCTATCGAGAGCGTTCGTGAGACGTTTCGCGGCAAGCTGCGTTTCGTGTATCGGCATATCCCCAAATCTGCTGACANNATGCACGCTCAACTGTTCCTGCACCCCGATCGGCATGACCTGGATTCGCTTGTATCGGCGGCCCAGGCCATGGGTCTCGACTCGGCGGCTTGTCGAAAGGCTCTCGTCGAAAAAACGTATGCGGGACGCGTTCGAGAGATTACCGTTGAGGCTGTAAGGAGTGGCATTATCGGCACTCCTACACTTTTCATCAACGGAACACACTACCAGGATCGAGTGGAACAAGATCTGCTCCGCAGCGCGATCAACCGCGAAATCCTGGCCGCTCAAGGGATGACGACCTAGGTCGGAATTGCCACGCCCGGGACCGCGCCGCCACACTGGCCGGGGCGCTTTGCAGCGAATTTGCCCCGAATAATCGGGTATTGTACGCCCAACGTCGGATCGCGTATGCTTGTGCCCATGCGCAATCGTCAGCCAGCACCAATAACAACCGCCCCTCATGTGCGACGTTGGGTCTTCGCCGGCAAAATACTGCCGCTGCTCCTCTTGGCCCTGCCGCTAAACGCGTGCAGCAAGGCCGAAGAGGAACGCAAGATTGCCGAGGTGCAAAAGTCCGCCAACGAGCGAGTTGCTAAGGCTGAGCAAGAGGCTAAGGACAAGATCGCCGCACTAGAAAAGCAGGTCGAGGCAATCAAAGCGGAAGCCGCCGACGCTTCGGCTCAGGCCAGGGCAATGGCCGATGAGGCCGTCAACAAGGCTCAATTGAGCGCTGACGAAGCCGCCAAGGTCGTACAGGCCGCGTTAGAAAAGGCCCGTGAAGCGTACAAGGCCGATGCTCGCACCCATTTGGCAGACCTAAACAAGGAAGTGGCCGAAGTCACCAGTCTAGCTGCCAAGACCGCTGCGAAGGAGAAGGTCGGCTACGATAAGGCTATCAAGGACGTCATTGCGGATCAAAAGGAAATCGCCAAGGACATTGCAGCCTACGACAAGGCGGCCCTTGAAACCTTCAAGACGATCAAGGCCAAACTCGTCAAGGACCTGGCTCTAATGAAGGCGGCCATCAAGACCGCCAGGTCGAAGTTGCCCAAGCACTAACTCTGCCTGCACAAATTCCCACTGCGGGGCGTAGCGTGGTGCAATAATGGGCGGTGTGTGCAACGGGTAAGTTCATAGTTCGTGAAGCGATAAACGCCGATTGTGCCGCCATTTGGGCGCTGATTTCAGGGGTACTCAAGGAATACGCATTCGCACCCGATCGAACGACGACGGATATTGATCTGTCCGACATCGAGGCCAACTACACAAAGGGAGGAGGAGTCTTTTTCGTGCTGTTGGATGTTGACAGAATTATTGGAACGGTCGCGTTGTGTCGGGAATCCGAAACCCGCTGTGAACTATGCCGCATGTACCTCGCGTCGCACTACCGTCGGCGAGGCCTCGGTCGCCTATTGTTCGATAAAGCGACCGAGGAGGCCTTACATCGTGGTTTTCGGGAAATGCGGCTTGAGACGGCCGCTGTACTCGTTGAAGCGATTGCGCTCTACAAGTCGGCTGGTTTTACGATTGTCGAGGGAACTCCAGCCGGCAAGAACTGCAATTTGATTATGTCCAAGTGTCTCGTGTGACAAGCACCTAATCCGGCGCAGCCGGAACCCAACAGGACGCTTGGNNTTGGTCAAGATCTCACCGCTAAGAGACTAAAGACTGTCGCCAAAGTCGGCGCGGAACTTGGCCATTAGTTTCTCGGGCCAGTCGCTCACGGCGTCCAGGCGACCCATGAAGAAGCGCAGGACTGCCGGCTCATCGACGAATTTCAGACCGCCTACGAGACTACGATTTTGATGCAGCCAAGTCACGCGGTCGAGCACGTACTCGGTCTGCGATAGAGTGAAGACGCGTCGCGGGAAGGCCAGTCGCAGCAATTCTACGTCGGCCAGGACGTCGTTACCCTTGTCATCGCGCACGCTGGAAATTGTTCCGCGTTCCATGCCGCGGACTCCAGACACGATGAATAGTGCCGCGGCGAGCGCGCCTGCGGGGTACTGTGCTTGCGGCACGTGCGGTAAAAAGCCCATACAATCTATGTGGCAGCCGAGCGCGCCCGGCGGCAAAATTACCGGTATTCCGCGTTGATCGAGCTTCGTTGCCAGGTGCGCAATGAATGAGGGCGACTGACTGATTACCGTCTCATCCGTAGTCTCATACATGCCGACGGCAAGCGCTTCAATCTCGCGAACGGACATACCGCCATACGTCACGAAGCCTTCGAAAAGCACTACCAGATCCCGTACCTTCAAGTACAAATCCTTGCGATTCGTGCAAATTGCGCCACCGCGTGTCGAGCTTACTTTGCGACTCGAGAAATAGATGAGGTCTGACAGACCACACATGACGAGCAAAATGTCTTTGATTGACGTATTCTTGAATTCGGCTTCCCTCTGTTTCACGAAATAGGCATTCTCGCCAATCAGGCTCGCGTCGAGGACAACCATGATTCCGTGTTCGTCGGCGATGCGGCGAACTTCGCGCATGTTCTCGATCGAAAAAGGCTGGCCTCCGATTAGATTCGTCGATGCCTCGAGTCTGATAAACGGGATGCGCGCCGGTGAGTATTCCTTGATGAGCGCGCGCAGCTTGTTGGTATCGATGTTACCTTTGAAGGGGCAGTCACTCTTGATTTTGAGGGCTTCATCCGTATAAATTTCGAACAATCTGCCACCGTTAATCTCCATGTGAGCTTTGGTGGTGGTAAAGTGATAGTTCATCGGGATTACATCACCCTTTTTGATGAACGCTTGGGATATTATGTTTTCGGCGGCGCGGCCTTGGTGGACGGGCAAGACATATTCCGTTCCGAACACTTCTTTCACTGCCGCATGCATGCGAGCAAAACTTTGCGAGCCGGCATAAGCGTCATCCGCCCGAAGCATGGCGGAGATTTGGTTGTCGCTCATCGCATTGGTGCCTGAATCCGTCAACATGTCCAAGAACACGTCGGTGGTGCTCAGCTGAAATGTGTTGAACCCAGCGTCACGCATCGCCTTCAGCCGGCGTTCGATGGGGTGCAAAAATAGCTTCTGAACCACACGTACTTTGTGCAGTTCGAGGGGGATATTCTGACCGCTGGCAAACTTCACCGTGCAGGATTGTGTTTCATTGCTCATGGGTTTTTACTCTTCAGCAAAGTAGACTATTGGTGACGCGCACGTGTAGTTGCTGATCGTGCGGCTCGCTCGAGAGCCGCATATTACGTGAATGATTGAGTACCGCAAGCATCGGCAATCAAACGACAAAATACGCGACGTTGTGTAATTTTCCGAACGTCTGATGCTAAAGTACGCGAGATTTTTGGGGTTTTTCAAAGACGCCGCAGAGGACGCAATCCACGGCACGCAGGTCTTGCGCGATTTTGTCCGCCAGCTCGCGTCCGAGGGCCGTAGAAATTACGGAGTAAAGGGGCCCCTAAATCGGACCCAATGGCCTCTGGCGGCCAGTGACGCAGGCATGCGTAGACACTCAGGAAGAAAAAGGATAGGACCAGCGGCGTATTGTCGAAGCCGAATATCGAATTTAGGACTGCTTGTCCCGCGGATACACCCGCCATCGTTGCCCTGGTCGAATCTGCTTACCGGGGCGATGTAAGTCGCAAAGGCTGGACCACGGAGGCTGATATATTGGACGGTCAGCGTACCGACTCCGACGAGGTTCTGGAGATTATCAACGACTCCTCGGCTCGCCTTATCCTTGCCCAGTCGGAAGCCGCGCTGCTGGGTTGTGTCGTGCTGCGTGACGAAGGATCAACCGCGTATATTGGCATGCTCGCGATTCGACCAGATTGTCAGGCATCTGGTTTGGGTCGCCAGCTACTGGAGGAAGCTGAACGCTGCGCGCAAACGGCGTTCTCTGCGACGAAGGCGCGAATGACGGTGATCATTCAGCGCGAAGAACTGATCAAATGGTACGAGCGTCGCGGATATGAAAGAACTGAGCATCGGGAGCCTTTCCCGTATGGCAATCCGCGATTTGGACTGCCCCGCAGGACTGATCTCGAATTCATCGTGCTTGAAAAACGACTGAACTCCACTATTGGCGTGACGGCACGGAATCACACGTGACGATATCGCTTACCATTCAATCAAGCCCTCGATTTCGTACAGTTTCTTCCAGCTGTCGCGTGCGCGTACTCGGTCAGCCAGGGTCTTGAGTGACGGCCATTCGAGTGCCGTGCGCGGCATTTTGCGCGACCAGCGCATGTACATTGTGAGCTGCAAATCGGCGACCGAAAACCGATCGCCGAGGAGATAGGGGCCACTCGCCGCGAGGTGTGCCTCGAGGCGGTCCCACACCTTCTCGATATTGCGCTGCAATGCGGCGCACACACTCGGCGTGTGTTCCTTTTCCCCGAGATCGCCTGGATAGAACCAGAATCGATAGTTCGCCCCGAGCGTATTGCCGAGATAGGCAATCCATTGATAAAAGGCGTTGCGCTCTTCACTGCCAGGCGCCGGCGCGAGATTGGATTCGGGATGGCACTCGACCAGTATCAGCAGCAACGCGACGGATTCCACGAAGGGTCTGCCATCAATCAACAGCGTGGGCACCACGCCGTGGGGATTGAGTTTGAGATACCCTGGGTCATGCTGTGCCTTCGAGTCAAAGTCGACTAGCACCCGTTCATAGGGCACCCCCATTTCGAGAAGTGCCAGATGAACCACCATGCTGGCCGCACCGGGCGAGTAGTAAAGTGTATAACGCGGAATGCCGGGCATAGATTGCTCCTGGGCAGGGAATATACACGAGAAAATCGCGGGCGCCCGGGTGCGTACCCACTGAGTGTATTTGGCTTTCCGTGCCGATTCTACAAGAATGACAAAAGGACTCGGCGGCTTAGGGCATATCCGCCGTGGCCAAATTGGATTCGTGCAGTGGCGTCGAGCCCTCGGGAGGATCCTGCTCCTTGAGGATGGGGATGTTGATCGTTTGATGAGGCTTCGACGCATTGACGCTGACGGTGGTAGCCCAGGCTTTTCGCCCCGGCGCTGATGCGACAAGTTGGTGAACGCCCAATTGCGTTGGAAGCGCGACGCCCCAGGTCGCACGGTGTTGAGGATTTCCGTCCAACAGAATTTGCAAGTCGTCCAACTCCGCCAACTGTGCGGAGACTTCAACGGTAATTGTTGCCGGCACCGGCCGAGCCACTACTGGCTTCTGTGTAACCGCTGGTGCTAAGGATGCGCTCGGCGCAACGATTGGCAAGTCTTCCGGC
>PMCK01000572.1 GCA_003154095.1 Myxococcales bacterium
CCCCATTCGCCGAGCCACAACCAAGATATTCCCAAGCGATCCGGCTTTCTTTTTTGCCACGGCGGCGCGGAAACGCCCGTTTTTGCTTGTGCGTCGACCATCCGCCAATCGCTGCCGCCACTGTTCGGCGCCGTGGATTGCATCGGCGCCACGGGCGCCACCGTTGCCGGCGGTGGTTGCGAAGGCTGGGCGTGAACGGCATTGGCATGCTCGAAATCTTGCAGAGCCGATGCGTTCACCTGACTCGCAGGATCGATGGCAAGTGCCATGATCACGACCAACGCTTCGGCTGCGGCCACACAACTGTCACCGCCGACCACGCGCTGTCCACCCTCGAGCGACGCGACGAGCACCCAACGTTCACCATCGGGCGCCAAGCGCGCGCTCACTTGCAGGGGCGTCGCGGGCGGGCGCTTTACCAAACGCGCTAGCGTCCGTTCAATCGAGTCTTTGCTTGGGCATTCAGCGGGCGCTTCGAGCTGCAATTGTACGAGCGGCGAGGCTTTCAGTGCCGCGCAAACCAAAAAAAACGCAAGAAAGGCGAAGACTCGTCGCGGGCCGCGCTGACACATTGGCCCGGAATCTAGGGCAATCGGGAGACGAGTTCAACATCTGGCTCTGGTCCAGGTTCTGTATCTGGTACTGGCTCTGCATCTGGTTCGGTTCCGTATGGCTCTATATCTAGTTACGGTCCCATATCTGGTTGCCTCGAGTCAACTCCGGGGCTGTCGGCGCTTTTTGCCGTGGCCCTTCCAGGTGTTGGCAGGCGGTGCCACCTGCCTGACGCGGCCCGAGTCATTCCCCAATTCGGCTCGAATCGTGGCCTGATCTTGTTCATCAACGGCTCGCGCTGCTGCATCGAAGACCCGTTCCCCACGAACCCATTTCTCCGCCGCGCCTGGCTGTAAGGCGACTGCGACGGCGCTGATTAACTCGAACATGCGGTAGTCGAGGTGAGCGTCCTCCATGGCGGCTGCCCATGCGAGGGCTGAGAGTGCTCCGGCGACGTTGGCCGGGGCATGTTGAGTCACGGCGAGCTTGAGTTCAGGGTTCGACACGGCCCGCTCACACTCGCTTGAATCCATGCAGCAATGTCGGCGGCACGCTGAAGGCCTCACCTCGTAGATTTGGCACTGGTTGGACGAATCGAGAAATGGACACGGATCCTTCGACGCGAAGAGTTGGTCGGTGTTCATTGTGCGGCGGCGCGCGGCGGCTGCTTGGACCGCTTCACCGAGTGAAGTGCTCTCATTGTTCAGGTGTTCTGCAACGACGAGCGCTTCGAGTGCGGTGACATTGACCTTTACGCCGTGGCAACACCACCCACAACCGGGATGGCACGCCGGAATCATCCCAGAGCTCGCAATCGCGGTCTGGATTCTCCGCTCGAGCCTGCCGTAGGCATCGACAATGGCCAAATGCGCGCGGCCCGCGTCGCGGTGGCAAAGCGACTCCCGAATGACCTTGCGCTCGGGTTCGAGAAGGGGCACGGCCTCAACCGCTAGAGACTGGCCTGCGATTGTCGTAAAGCGCATCGTTTAGCGCCGATTTGTACTAGAGCTTTGCCGGTGGCGCCAGTATCTAAGTGCTTCCATGCGCTCTGTCCAATGCGACTCGAGACTGCCTGAACCTGACTTAGAACCGGAGCCTGATACGGAACCGGAGATATTACGCGAGTTGAATTCGTAGACTTCTCAGTCCCCTATTGGGTTCCACAACCAAAGACTGTCTTGGGTGAGGTGCCCGCATCAGAAGCGGCCGTGACCGCGAGAGCGGGCTCGATATCGGAGGACGAGGCGCCTGCTGCTCCCAGCACCGGCAACACTCCACAATGCGTTGCATTGAGCCCTGTGGACGGCCAGGTCCCAACACCCACGACCTGACCGGTGCACTGCTTGTTCTGACAGCTCACTTGCACCTCAGGTGTAATGCAGGCCGTGCAATAAGGCGTCGAAAGGGAAGCCACGTACGCTTGCATTTGGGCTTCTTGCGTTTTCGTCACAAGGTAGAGGGTGTTGAAACACGCGTATTCGACGACGCAGCAATCAGCGTCAGTCACACAGGTGAAGTCAAGCGTTGGGAATGGCAGCGTCGTGCGTGCGCCACCGGTAGCTTGACCTCCGGTGGAAATACTGCCGCCCGTACCGGCACCCCCGGTGCCCAGGCAAGAATCTGAACTCACGCTGCCGCCAACACTGTTGCCGCACGTATTGGTTGACGGTTGGCCCGAGCAGCTCCAGACCAACGCGACCACGATCACATCTATCACACGGACTGCATCCGATCTCATGGTTCGAAACATGACCACACCTCCTGCACGCGATGCCACTGCTTTGATCAATTAAGCCCACCCGGAAGGATATACGCAACGCCCGGGCGACACCTTCACAAGGCCGAGACACCGTTATTCTAGCCCGAGCCCTCCCCGGCCGCCAACACTAGAAGCTGAAGTGCGACCGCTGCCGCGGCGAATGCAGCGTTTGGTTGCGCAGCAGCTGAGGGTATCGCCGTGTTGGAGGGAGCCGGACGGCAGACTAGTTTGAAAGGGGCTTGGCGCCTTTGAACCCGTTCTGCGAAGTGGTCACGTACGACTGACACGTGCTGCCCGACACCGGACACTCGACGCTGCCGTTCTTCCAAGACCACCAAAGCCAACTCATGTTGTCGGTTGCCGCCTGATCAATCTCGTCCTTGTAGTCGAGATTGGTGTCGCCTCCATAGTTGTCGATGCCGATTTCGATGGGGAAAGCCTGGGCGCTGGCAAACTGGTGAATTGCCTGTGGTCCGGTGACGACGCCGCCACTCTGGTTAAGCAACAATGCTCCCTGGTACGCTGGATAGTATCCATCGGAGGTTCCCCAATACGCCTGCCACCCAAACATCGTCTGCGGATCACTGCCAACTTTGACGGTGTCCACGGCGCGAATCGAGTTGCCGTACTCGACGATTCCGTAAAGGTCACGACCCTGGAAGTTGGCCATGATCTCCAGTGGATTCGTGATGCCTTGAGAGCGGAAGAACTGGACGTTTGCCTTGGCCGCGGTCGCCCACGTGACCCGTGCGCTTTCGCTGGAAGCGTCACTTGGACCGATGAACTCCTGCATGGCGTCGACGATGACGTTGCTGGCGTACTTGTTCATCAAGTCCTTGAGCCACTGGCGGCTCCAGACAGTCAGGTAGCAGCCCGCGGGCGCGGACGACGAGCACGTCAATCCTGCCGGAGCCGTGAGCGAATAGAAGTTGCCGCCGCCGAGCGCGCTGGCAATGACGTGGTTGTTGGTTGAATCCCAGGTATAAAGTGACACCCAAACGAGCATGTGGTGAGAAACGGCGGCAGCCAACAGTGAGTCAAAACCGGCTGGGGTCATGCCGTTAGCCGAATCGAGCGTGAAGAGCATGCGCATTGCATTGGCGCCCATTGCTGCCGCTTGCTGGATGTCCGCGGTCTGGCCGGTGCTCGCTACGACATCCTCCGGGCCCCGTGCGACAACGGCGTTACCCTTGATGTCGACGATTTTGTTGCCCACAAGTTGAATCCTCGAACTGCCAGCAGTGGATGCTCCGCCATTCGCGCTGCCTCCCGTGCTGGAGTTACCGCCAGCGCTGGTTGTGCCTCCGGTACCAGTTCCGCCCGCCGCTGAGCCGCCCGTTGCGCCGAGGCCTCCTGAGTTGGTGGCTCCGCCGGTGGACGACTTGCCGCCAGTTGGCACGGCACTGGACCCACCCCCGGTAGCTGCGCCGCCTGTGTTCGATTGGCCGCCTGTTGCTGCTTTGCCACCGACCGCTGCGGTGCCGCCCGTGCTTGCCGTTGCGCCACCCGTGCTTGCCGCTGCGCCACCGGTGCCTGCTGCGTTGCCACCCGTGGCCGTGCTGCCGTTGGATTCGGTTTGCGACCCCGAACAGCCAGCCGTCAAAAGCAAAAGGGCGAAGGATATGGGTCCAAGCTTCGAATGAGATGAGAGACTTTGCATGGCATTCACAACGACCCCCAACCCCGCGCACGTGGCTCACCCAAACGCACTCGGCCGAGCTTCCGCTGCGGGTCGTGCAATCGCGTCGTCGTAGTACTCGGCGCTCAGAGCCGCCGAAGCAAGGCGCCTTACGGATACGCTTGTTCGGTGTAGCCCGCAGCTGCAGCGTACTTGTGATAGGCCTCGAGCACCGCAGTCGTGTAGTCGGTGTTGTACACGGTACAGCTCTTGGCACTGCCGTAGCTGTTGAACTCGCCGATCGACATCAGCGTGTATTGCTGCTCAGTGCAGGATGGGAACTGCTGCTTCATGCGGGTGCGGTTCTCGGACACGGTTTGGATGCCGGCCTTGATGTTGTTGTCGGGGTTGAAGACCGAGCCAGCCCAGTCGGATGCCGAGGGATCGGTCTCCATGTCGGGGTGGCCATTGGGCAACATGGTGAACTTGCCCTGGTCGTACGAACATGACGGCCCAATCGACTGCATGAGCCCGCAGCAGCCGCACTCCTGTTGGGACCAGCCTGCGGGTTGACCGCAATCGCTGGAGGAACAGAAGTTCGCGCAGCCAACGGCGGTGTAGTCGAATCGCGACTCGACGTAGATGATCGCCTTGAAAATCATCGAATCGGGTTCGCTGAACTGCGTCGAATACTTCAAGATCTCACAGTCGTACGCGTCCGCGTTCACGCCCGTCTGCTCGATAATGAGGCCCGTGCGCAATGGATCGGATGCGCAAGTATCATTGCCGACATCGGCATCGGACACATGATGAGTGCCGCCCGTGCCCCCGTTGGCCGAACCACTACCGTTGCTGCAGCCGCATGCGGCCAAGTAGCAAAGCCCGAACACAACGGCAAAGCGGCTTACGATTCGCGTGTCCATCATGCAATCCCCTTGGAACAATTCATATTGGCATCAGTCTTGACGAGTCAATAGAGCCTCACCCACCCCGGCGGCCGGCATGGTTCGGTGGCATTTCGTGACGGCCCCGAGCCGCCTCGGCGCGGATACGCGGGTCAGGGGGCAAGGTCCGAAGTTCAAATCAGCGCCGCTGCCCACAATTTTCGACGGAATATCGATTCTCGAGCTACTGCCAGTAAGCTGCAGCCGGGCCACAGCGCTCCGGAACACGGCCTTCCGGCTCGGGACACTGATTCCAGCCAGCGGCACCGCTTCGGTTCTTTGGCTGAATGAAATATGATTCATCACCCCTTCGGGGAACGCGGCTACTGCGCCCCAGGAACTTTGTCCATGACTCAATATCGAAATCGAAATCACGCTGCCAGCCTCTTGGCGATTTTCTTCGGACTCCTCGCAACCACGCCTGCTCGGGCAGCCACCCCGACAAAGGTGACCGCCGACTGGAAGGGCGGGGTGAGTGGTCTGCCTTCGGATGTGAGCATGTACAGCTATGTTCCGAGCAAAGTGGCCACGAATCCACCACTGCTTACCCTCATCCATTATTGTGGAGGAAGTGCTACAGCCGTCTTTAGCCAGGCGACAGGCAACGGCACCACGAACGGCGGTGTCGTCCAGGCTGCGGACCAGTACGGCTTCATCATCGTTGTACCCGATAACGGTGGAAGGTGCTGGGATGTCACTTCGAGCAAGACCCACACGCGCGATGGTGGGGGCGACAGTCACGCCATCATCCAAATGGTCAGGTACGCGCTCACCCAGTATCACGCGAATGCAAATCGCGTCTATTCCACGGGAGACTCATCCGGTGCCATGATGACGGAGCTCCTGCTCGGACTCTATCCCGATATATACAAGGCAGGTTCAACGTTCGCCGGGGTGCCAGCCGGATGNNCGCCATGGATCCGGGATACTCTGGACCTCGCCCGCGCGTACAGCTCTTCCACGGCGATGCGGACGCTACCATCACGTACAAGAACATGGCCCAAGCCATCAACGAGTGGACCAACGTTCTCGGTCTCGCTGCGACTCCGACGTCGACGAGCAGCGGGCTGACGCTTGGAACCCACCAAGCGACGGAACAGCAGTGGAAGACTTCCTGCGGCTATGTGGTCCTCGACGCGCTCACGTCCATCGGCGGCGACCACGGCCCGTCTGATGCCCTCTTCGAGGCGAAGTACGTGATCCCCTTCCTGGGCCTCGACAAGACCGGTGACACTGATCCAGAAGTGGCCCAATGCAGCGCGGGCGGTGCCAGCGGCACCGGCGGTACTAGCAGCACCGGCGGCACAAAAAGCACTGGCGGCGCGTCAAGCAACGGCGGAACCCCCACCACCGGAGGCGCGTCAAGTGCTGGCGGGATAAAGAGCACCGGTGGCGCGTTGGCGACCGGCGGCGCGCTTACGGCAACGGGTGGAAACATCGGCGCCGGTGGTAGCTTGACCACAGGCGGAAAATCCAGCACAGGTGGCGCTCTGGGAATCGGCGGAAACGCCAACACCGGCGCCACACCCGCAACCGGGGGAAGCCCTGCCAACGGTGGGGCTCTTGGAATTGGAGGCGGCACGGGTGGCAACGCGTCCAACACAGGTGGCGAGAGCAGCGGCGTAGGCACGACCTCGACGACCGGTGGCGCGGGCGTCAGTGCCGGCGGCAGCAACGGAGGGAACTCCGGCACGGTTGCTGGCGACAGTGGCCTCGCCGGCACTGGCGGCAATAGCTCGAGTGACGCCGGGAGCTGTTCCTGTCGAGTCGGCAGCAAGACCTCGCCGAGCGGTCTGTTCGGGCTTGCACTTGGCGCGGCACTCATGTTCCGAAGACGTCGCAGGGCCTAGACGCAGCGTCGCGAAGCCGACATCACTCAAGAAGCAGCAGCCCTGAATTTTGTCGTGACGGCACGGAAACGAACGCGGGCGCATTGCGTCGGACTGCGGCACCATCATTGCGGCGCAACCCATGACATGTTCGGGCAGGTCATAGCAAGCCCAATTGGCAAGCTAATTCACGAGCGAGCCGTGCTGTACAGCGGATTGGGCAACTGACGAGCACCCGTATCGCAGGGCGCACCGAGTGCCTTGGCGGCGGTGCAGTCGCAGTCCATGTCACCGAACGTTTGATCGGGGCAAAGCGTTTTTTTCGTCAACCCGACGACGTAGCGTGACTTCGGATACAAGAATTCATAACCGAAACGCCGCTTTTGCTGCCAGCAACGGACATTGGCCTGGTAGGGGCCATCGTCGTATGAAGTACCATCCGTCGGTAGGGGATTAGGACAAGTAGACGCGCAACCCGTAGGCGGCGAAGCAGTGCAGGAGTAGCAACACTTATCGTTGGGGTTGGTCTTACACTGCGACGAACCCGGCGGAACAAAAGTGCCAGTGTTTGCGGAAACCCAGCCCACGTCGGAGTCGCGGATCGAGCAGTCATTTTTGTCCGTGAGCATCACGATCGCCACGAGTTGTCGTATGCTCGCCGCCCGTTCAAAACCCACTCACCGTAACGGGGACGGAACTGTCTGTCGTTGTACCGTTGCCGAGTTGGCCATAGCTGTTGCTGCCCCAGCACTGAATCGAGCCGCCGCTGAGCACGGCGCAGGTATGAGAGAAACCCGGCGCAACCAGGGTGCCATTCGTGATGCCCGCTACGGGCACGGGTACTGAGCTGCCGTCAGTGGTGCCGTTGCCGAGCTGACCGTTGAAGTTGTAGCCCCAGCACTGAACGGTGCCGCCCGAGAGCAAAGCGCAAGAGGTGTTCTCGCTCGAGGCAATCATGCTGGCATTCGTGACGCCCGCGACGGTCACGGTCGGTGAAGTAAGGGCTGTGGTGCCGTTTCCGAGCTCGCCGAAAAGGTTGTGCCCCCAGCACTGGACCGTGCCACCAACCTGCAATGCGCAGGTGTGAGTGCCGCCATCGGCGACCATCGTGGCATCCGTGATGCCCGATATCGCAACCGGCACGGAACTTTGCGCGGTAACGCTCTGGTAGGAGTTTCCCCCATTGCTCCCCCACCACTGCACCGTCCCGTCGCCGAGCAGGACGCACGCGTGCAGCGAGCCAGCGCTCACCGCTGTGGCATCCGTGATGCCCGAAACCGCAATAGGCACCGAACTTTGCGTCGGGGCGGCGTTGCCGAGCGTGCCGGTGCCCCAACACTGAACCGTGCCGCCATTCAGCAACGCGCAGGCGTGACTCATTCCTGCGGCAACCATGGTGGCATCCGTGATGCCCGCGACGGTAATCGGTACTGTGCTGTCGGTCCTGGTACCGTTGCCGAGCTGGCCAGAACCGTTGTAGCCCCAGCACTGAACCGTGCCATCCCTTAGCAATGCACAGTTGTGCGATAGGCCTATGGCAACCATTGCGGCATTCGTGATGCCCGTTACGCTTACGGGTACTAAGCTTGCGTCCGTGGTGCCGTTCCCGAGCGTGCCGGAACCCCAACATCGAATCGTGCCATCGACGAGCACCGCGCAGTCGTGGTTGTAGCCAGTGGCAACGGTGTTGGCGACTAGCCGTGCACTCGAAGTACCTCCGGTGGAAGCACTGCTCGTAGAGCCTCCGCCGGTACCCGTCATGCCGCCCGTACTCGTCGCCCCGGCCACCGACGAGGTTCCGCCCGTTTTCGAGCTCACCGCCGTTGTGCCGCCGGTGCCCGTCGCAGCGATAGTACTACCGCCCGTCGCTGAACTGCTGGCACCGGCTACCGCGGCGCCGCCTGAACTGATAACGCTTGTCCCACCGCTGCTCGAGGTGCCGCCAGCGGGCTGCACTTGGGTCCCGACCGGGTAAATGTTACCGCTACAACTTGCAAGTGCAGCGTCGATGGGCTCTCGGGGCCACGCCGTCGTGGACTGGGCCGTCAGGGCAATCATACTGTTTCCAGTGCGGCGAGATGGTTTTGGCATCACCGGCGTCCCGGGAACCGCATACAACGTTCCGGGCATCTCCTTGGGGATCGAAACCGTTCTCAGTTGGCGGATTCTGTGATGTGCAACGTCGAGTCTGACCACTAGCAAGAGAGGACGGCCCAAGATCGGGCCCCATGGCATCTGAGGCGGAACCCATTTTGCAAGCAGGCTTTCGCGCCATCTACGATGAACATTTCAACTTCGTTTGGCGCTCGCTCAGAAGGCTCGGCATTCCGCCAGCGGACGTGGCGGACGCCGTGCAGGAGGTGTTCGTAGTGGTGCATCGCAGGCTTCACGAATTCGAGGGTCGGGCCCGCCTCAGCACGTGGCTTTACCGCATCTGTCTTCGCGTGGCGAGCGACCGCAGGCGCAGCGCTTACGTCCGGCGTGAGGAACCGTCCGACGTCGAGCGAATGGACCTGCCTGATTCGGGACGTAACTCAGAACAGAAGATGGTCGATGACGAGGAGCTGGCGCTGCTAGAGGCCTCGCTAGGATCTTTGCCTTTCGAGCAGCGCGCCGTGTTCTCTCTATTCGAGCTCGAACGGATATCGTGCGAAAGCATTGCCGGCATACTCGAGATCCCCCTGGGCACCGTGTACTCGCGTCTGAGGCTCGCGCGGGAGGCATTCCGCAAGGCGATGCTTCGGGGGCTGGCTCGCCAGAACCGCATGCCAGCCGTGCGAGACCAGAGCAGCGTAGCCAGCAACGGGAGATCTCACCATGAGTGATCCCAAGCGCTGGTGCGACGACCCGCGGGCGCTCGCGGACAGGGAACGGCAGGTACTGTTGGCCGATGCACGCCTGAACCCGCCCCCGCAAGCGAAAACGGAGATCTGGGCGGGCATCGCGCGCGCCGTCAGCGCTGGCAGCGCAGCCATGCCCGACTGCGACGCCCACCCATTGGATGGCGCCGAGCTGCCCGGTAATGGCGTTGCACACGCTGGGCACGGCTTGAGCTTGAGTGGCGCTGTCAAGGCGGCCCTCGTCGGAATCGGCATCGGCACGTCCGTGGCCGTCGTCAGTCACTACTCCGTTCAGAGCAAGCGAGAAGTCACGACAACCAGTCTCAGCTCGACGCCTTCGGATCCCGCGCTTTCGGTTGCGAGCAGCCTCTCTCCGAGTAAAGTCGTCGCCCATTTTACTTTGCCCGATCAAGACCGACGGGTCAGCGACGGCGATGTTACTACGAAGAGCACCGCGTCGATGCCGATTGGCGAGCAGAATATCGAGCCTTCGCCAGCACAAGGCTCGGACCTAAGCAAGCTCAATCGTCAGTCGGCGGGGGTACGGACGATCGTAGGATCGGTTGCCGGCTTTGCGCCGGAAAGTCCCAACGCGCGTGACGAGAGCCAGCTCATTGCGTCGGCGCGCCGCGCGCTGCGATCCGGTAACGCCGCTTTCTCCTTGCAGCTTCTCGAGCGCGCAGAGAGCCGCTTTCCGCAGGGAATCCTGGTCCAGGAACGTGAGGCGCTACGCGTCGAATCGCTGGCGGCGCTCGGCCGCACCGACGAGGCCCGAACGCGGGCGGACGCGTTCGTGCGCGCGTATCCGAAGAGCCCCCACTTGGGTCGGGTCAGCGGGTATGCGACGCGGTAACTGGGCGGACGGGCGAGTGCCCACCCCGTTCGCGGCATCCTGTGATGGACCGGTGCTAGGTCCGGCACCGCCCGGAAGATGTCCCACCTGGGCAGTGACACCGGTCGCCTATTTCCGTCACCGAATCTGCTGAACCCATTGCGATCTCGGTCTTCGCGTTGACATTCAAGCCGCCGTCGCGGATAGTCTCGACCACCGTTTTTGCCGACCAAGAGAGACACCGATGAGACTTCCCGCAGACTTTCGTACACGTCTAGTCATTCTCGCCTTCGCCGCGTCTCTAACCAATTGCGGTGGACCGCAAACAACGGCTTCCCCGCCGACCGCGGGGACAGCAGCGGCGAGTGTCGCATCGGCCGCGCCCGCGCCGGTGCAAGCTCCCGCGGCAGCGAGCAACGCAGGAACCCCCATGAAAGCATCGATCACCAAGAGTGCCTTCGGAACCGCCGACGGCAAAGAAGTCAACCTGTACGTGCTAACCAACGCCAAGGGCTGGGTCATGAAGGTGACCAACTATGGCGCAATCGTCACCGAGTTTCACGTGCCCGACCGGAACGGCAAGTTCGGTGACATTGTCGGCGGATACGACAATCTCGACGGATATATCAAGAAGACGCCGTACTTTGGCGCCACCATCGGTCGCGTCGCGAATCGCATCACCAACGGGCGATTTCAGCTCGACGGCAAAACGTACCAGCTTAGCACCAACGATCCTCCCAATCACTTACACGGCGGGAAGAAGGGTTGGGACAAGGTCGTCTGGGACGTAGCGGCGACCAATGATACGCCGCAGGGGCCGATGATCAAACTCACGTATCTCTCCAAAGACGGCGAAGAGGGGTACCCCGGCAATGTCACCGCGTCCGTGACCTACACGCTCACGAACGACAACGAGTTTCGGATCGACATGGAAGCCACGACGGACAAGACGACGATCGTGAACATGGCGCATCATTCCTACTGGAATCTCGGAGGGTACGATTCGGGGCCCATCACCGACGAAGAGGTCACGCTGCACGCCGACAAGTACACGCCCGGCGACCCAGTAGTAGCGAACGGCGTCATCAAGCCCGTTAAGGGGACTCCCTTCGACTTCACAACGCCCAAGGCGATCGGCAAAGACATGATGGCCGTCGTCATCAAGGGCAATCCGCCCGGCTACGATCACAACTTCGTCGTTAACGGTGACCCACACGCACTTCGCCCAGTCGCGAAGATCAAGGACCCTAAATCCGGTCGCGTCATGACACTCGAAGGCGACCAACCCGGTGTCATGTTCTACACCGGGCTCTTCTTGGATGGGACAATCACCGGCAAAGGCCACGTCTACAAGCAATACGAGGCGTTTTGCATAGAGACGCAGAAGTTCCCCAATTCGATCAACGTGCCAGCCTGGAAGAACGAAGTTATCCTCAAGCCGGGACAGAAGTACAAGCACCTGATGATTCATCGGTTCTCGACGGAGTGACCTCGGATCGGTAAAGCGAGCAACGGGCTTGCTCCGGGTTGTCGTAAGGTCGTGAGATTATGAATCCATCCGGGCCTGTCGCCGCCGTGACCATTCGATGCGATCCTCTGGGCCTGCCCGTTTCCGGCTCAATTCGTGTTCGTAAACCACCTCGGCAGTTCCATGTTGGGGCGCGTCGCCGACGAGTTGGCGCAGTTCGCAAGTGCAGCCCAGGCGCGTCCGGCGTTACCGATGATTACGACGTGACTATGGGCTCTCCGGGAACCAGCTATCGCGCCCGAACACCTGTTGGCCGAGTTCGTCGATCCACTGGTCATTCGATTGACGCGCAGGCACATCAATGAGCAGCAACGATTCGGCACGTAGCACAGCCAACTCGAGTGATTGATCCAAAAGTCGACGAGCCGCGAGAAAATCGTCGGGTGTTTGGAGCTGCACACCGTTGACTCGCAACAGTATGTCGCCTCCTTTTAGACCCAAATGATCAGCTGCACTTCCTGGAACCGTTCCCCAAACCGGTATGCCACCTAGAATTCGCGCCCGGTGGGCCAACTCACCATGCATAGTTCGGTTACGCTCCTCAAGGCGTGTGGCTTACAAAGCGCGTGCCAAGAAACGCTCAAGTACTTTCGGCTAGTTAGGCCAAGTCGAGCTCTCGCATTCGCAATGACTTGTCTCACACGTGAACGAATCGCAAGCGGCCTCCATCAACGCCTCTCATGAATGAACGGCCCAGTCGACTTCCGTTGTCGGAGCGTGGACACGCCCGGCTCCGAACAATTGGCCGCTCGTCGTTACGCGATTATCCCGGTGTTTCACACAGGCTTGCCATGAAGGCTCGCGGCACAAAGTTTCGTCTCCACCCCGAAACCCGATTGCTCCAGGAGAACATTATGGCCGCCGCTCACCTCGCCACCCATTTGAAGCCCGCCGAGTTGAAGTCGCTCAGACAATTGCTCGAGAAGAAACGCACCGAGCTGCAGAGTCGCACACTCGGACACCTCGCGTCAGCCAACGAATCCGAGACCAATCTAGCCGAATCCATGGATCAAGCGGCGCGCGAGTTCGACGTCGGCGAGCAACTCGATCGGGCAAACCGCGAGAGCGCGCTGCTCACCGAGGTGGCGCTCTCGCGCATGAACGACGGAAGCTACGGAGTCTCAGAAGAGAGCGGGGAGCAAATCCCTCTCGGTCGCCTGCAAGCGCTCCCGTGGACGCGCCTCACTGCTCGGGAAGAAGAAGTCCTTGAACGCGCACTACGCGATCACCGCTGAACCGCTGAGGCACGGGTAACCGGAATCTGTACAATCCGGATCCGATGCAGAATGGGATCGGGCTTTCGAAGCCTTGACCCGGTTCCATTACCATGGTAATGAACAGGATGGCTTTGGTACAATCGAAGCTCACCGCGCAGGGTCAAATCTCGGTTCCGGTCGAGATACGCCGCAAGCTTGGGCTGCGCCCTGGTTCGATTTTGGAGTGGACCGAGGAAGGCGGCCGCGTCGTTGTGCATCGTGCGGGTCGCTTTTCGTCCGAGGAAGTGTGCCGCGCTTTGTTCCCAGAAGGTCCATCAAAGCCAAGGTCCTTGCAGGAATTGAAAGAAGGAATCCGTAAGGCAGTGAGAGCACGTCATGCGCGCCGTTGACACCAATGTGTTGGTGCGCCTTATCGCGCGCGATGATCTCCGGCAAGTGAAGGCTGCGGAATCGTTCGTAGCCAAGGGAGCTTGGGTTTCACTCTTGGTGTTGGCTGAAACAATATGGGTTCTCGATGCTGTGTACGAGGTCGGTCACGCTGAAATTGCAACCGCAGTCGCGATGCTCCTAGCTCACAAGGATCTCACTATCGAGGACTCGGATGTTGCGTTGGCCGCGCTAGCGCAGTTTCGGCGGAAAGCCAAGCTTGGCTTTTCAGACTGCCTTGTATTGGAGATTGCCCGCAAAGCTGGCCACACGCCACTCGGCACATTTGACCGCGATCTGAGCAAGCTCGATGGGACAGCTCGTCTTTGATCTGCCGGGCGCGCACCGACGGAGCCGCTCAGTGCAGTGCGATGACGTGGTAGCGCGACGGCTCGGCGCACAGATCTCCCGCGCTTAGAATGTACTGATGCACGAGCAGCACGACACGCCTGCGCGCCTCGTCGACCGCGATCTCACCGAGCGCGGTATGGTAAGCGCAAGGCACGTGCTCCGACGTGTAGTACGTCGCGTGGCGCCACTGTGGCACGCGACGCTCCACGACCTGCCCCGCGCGCTCGATGGTCAGCCGATCATTGTCGAGAGTGACCGTTGTCGCCCCGACCGACCCTCTCTGCGCAGGCATTCGCCGCGGGCCGCCATCGGGTCCGGCGATGCGCGCCTTGTCATTGGCGTCGATGAGCGGCTCGAGGCTCACCTCGACCCGCGGCAGACTCGCATAGCCGCCCTCGCGAAGGATTCGATGCACCTCCTTCACACGATCCTCGGTGTTCGCGACCACGGCGGCGGCCACGCCCCCGTCGAACTCCGAGTCCCCCTCGCGGAACACGTCGGCCGCCTTACCCGAGACGAGAGCGATGGACCGCTTGGTCGCGCCGCTCGCCCCGTCGAGCAGCAGAAAGACCGCATTCTGATGAATCAGCCCCGCGTCGAGAACGACTGCAATGCTCTTTCCATCGCGCGAAACGGCCGGAAGCCCTTCCCATTGAATCAGAAATGGGGCCGCTGCATTCGGCGTGGTCCGGTCTATCGTGATGCGCGGAATGTCCTTAGCGGTGGGTGCCGGAGCGGCGCTGGCGGCGATTGACGGCGAGGCCGAGGGAGCAGCGAGCGCCCCGGCGGCGGAGGATGATGGCGCAGCCGAGGGAGCTACGAGCGCTGAAGGGGAGCCAGCGGCGATCCGGGATTGGATGGTCGGGCCGCTCTCGGCTCCGTCGTGCCGCACCCTCGCGCACGCAAAGAGCAAGGCGGCGACGCACGTGAATTGGACGACTGAACGCATGACACCAAGCGTGTATCATGACTTTTACCTGACGACGACCAGCGCGTGGCCCTGTCTGCGAGTTGAGGTCAGAGGTGCAGAGTGCAGCGTCAGCGCGAGGAGGTTTGGGGGCTGTGTTGAATGCGATGAGGGTTGGGTTGGGGGTGGCGAGCGCGAAATCACCCAGCACCCCACCCGCCCCGCTGACTCTGCACTCTGATCTCGAGCGCTCAATCAATGTGCGGGTGCCGCACCGGTCGAGCCGCGCACGACTAGCTCCGGAGCAACCACGACGCGCTTCGGCCCAACTTCACCCTCGATTCGTCCGAGCAGAATATGCAGACAGCGCCGACCGAGTTCCGCGAAGTCCTGACGAACGGTCGTCAGCGGCGGTGTGAAGTACGCGGCTTCGGGAATGTCGTCGAAGCCGACAACGCTCAGGTCGTGAGGGACTTCCCTCCCCGCCTCATGCAGCCGGCGAAGGAGCCCGAGCGCCATCTGATCATTTCCCACGAGCACCGCTGTTAGCTCGGGGATCTTCAGCAGGCTTTGGCCGAGCTCGTATCCGGAGCGCGGAGTCCAATCGCCTCGAAGTAGTGGAGGGACGACGGCGCTTGCCTCAACGAGCACGGATCTCCAGCCATCGATACGCTCCTCCGCGTCATTCCAATCTGAGGGGCCAGCTAGGTGCCAAACTGTCTTATGTCCTAGGTTCAGTAGGTATCGTGTGGCAGCTGCGGCGCCAGCCGATTGGTCGACGGTAGCGACGGGAATCGACGCCTTGGGTCCGGCTTCTACGGCCACCACGGCGAAGTCTGGCTTCACGTGCCGCAGCGCCTCCATGCCCGCCCGCAGGGGCGCGATGACCGCCACGCCGTCCACGCCCTGGTCGCGCAGTAGCTGGATGGCGGCCAGCACGGTGTCGCGGTTGAGTGAGCGGAGACTGGAGATGCTCACCGCGTATCCGGCATCATGCGCGGCCTGCTCGATGCCTAGTAGCGTGGAAGCGGGGCCGTACAGCGTCGTGTCGAAGCTGACCACTCCGAGTGTCTTGGAACGTCCCGTGACTAAGGCCTGCGCCACTGAGTTGGGTCGATAATCGAGCTGGTGGATCGCGGCTCGTACGCGCTCGCGCGTCTCGCCGCTCACGTGGGGGCTGTCGTGGAGCACGCGCGAGACCGTCTGGTACGAGACTCCGGCGAGCTGCGCGACGTCAGCCATCACCGCGGGGCGGCGCCTCTCCGGCTTGACACTTGGAACGGTCATCGTCTTTGTTCCCACAGTCCTGGAATGCCTCTTCTCACGACACCGTCACGCCGTGCTCAGGACCTTCGGCTGATCAGGGCCCTCCACACGCGCGCGGCGATTGGCCGACACCTTAGCAGACTTGACAGGCTTCATGTGAACGTTCACAATCGTATTTCCTGGGGCCTCCTTGAGGCGCTCAGGCTCGCCGGACGGCGGGGGTGCTAAGGGCCTAACCCAAGACAAGAACGGAATGACGAACGTGGTCGACAAGAAGAAGAAGGAACTCTGGTTCCTCACCGGAAGCCAACACCTGTACGGCGACGAGACCCTGAAGCAGGTGGCCCAGAACTCGCAAAAGATCGCAGAGGCTTTGGATCGCTCAGGGAAGCTGCCGGCCAAGGTCGTGTGGAAGCCGATCCTGACGGGCCCCGAGCCAATTCTCGACGTGTGCCTGGCGGCCAATGCAGCGCCCGATTGCGCGGGCGTCATCACCTGGATGCACACCTTCTCGCCCGCCAAGATGTGGATNNATGGACTTCATGAACCTGAACCAGTCTGCCCATGGCGACCGGGAATATGGGTTTATCGGCGCGCGGCTCCGGATGAACCGCAAGATTGTGGTCGGCCATTGGCAGGACGACGATGTGCTCGAGGAGCTAGCGGGCTGGTCGCGAGCCGCGCTGGCGATGGCCGAGTCGCGCAATCTCAAGATAGCACGCTTTGGCGGCATGAATATGCGCGAAGTAGCGGTCACCGGCGGCGACCGCGTCGAGGCGCAGATCCAACTCGGTTGGTCGATCAACGGCTACGGCGTGGGCGATCTGGTTGCGTGCATCGCCGAAGTCTCGGATGCGGACGTGGACAAGCTCGTCAAGGAATACGAAGCCACGTATGCGCTGGCCGCGACGCTCAAGAAAGGCGGCGAGAAACACGCGAGCTTGCGCGATGCAGCCCGTCAAGAAATCGCGATGCGCGCCTTCTTGGAAGCGGGAAAATTCGGCGCTTTCACCACCACATTCGAGGACTTGCACGGGCTGAATCAACTCCCGGGCCTCGCGTGCCAGCGGCTCATGGCCGAAGGCTACGGCTTCGGCGCGGAAGGCGATTGGAAGACCGCCGCACTCGTGCGGCTGGGTAACGTGATGACAGCGGGGCGACCCGGCGGCGTGTCGTTCATCGAGGACTACACGTACCATCTGGTCAAGGGGCAGGAGCGGGTCCTCGGCGCGCACATGCTCGAGGTCTCCCCTTCGATCGCCGACGGCAAGCCGTCGCTCGAAGTGCACGCGCTAGGCATCGGTGGCAAGGCTGACCCGCCCCGATTGGTCTTCAGCGCGCGGCCTGGGCCGGCTGTGAACACGACGCTCGTGGATATGGGCGGACGGATGCGTATGATCGTGGCGGAGCTCGACGTCGTGAAGCCCGATCATCCGATGCCCAAGCTTCCGACGGCGCGCGCAGTTTGGATCCCGCGCCCGAACCTCAAGCTCGGCTGCCAGGGCTGGATTGAGGCCGGTGGCGCGCATCACGCGGCCTTCTGCCAGGCAGTCACCGCGGGTGAGTGGGAGGACTTCGCGGGGATAGCCGGGCTCGAGGTAGTCCGCCTGGGTGCAGATCTGAATCTGCACGCGCTCAGAAACGAACTGCGCTGGAACGATGCTGCATTCAAGCTTGGGCTGTAGCCGCCATGCCGTCACCGTACCAAGAGCTCAAGGAGCGGGCCTGGGCTGCAAACCAAGAGATCCCCAAGCGCGGTCTAGCCATTTACACCTTCGGAAACGTGTCCGCACTGGACGCGGCGCGCGGTGTCATCGCCATTAAGCCGAGCGGCGTAGAGTACGACAAGCTCACCGCCGAGGACCTAGTCGTTGTCGATCTCTCGGGAAAGATCGTGGAAGGTAAGCTCCGGCCCTCTTCCGACACTTCCACTCATCTTGTTTTGTACCGCACGTGGAAGGGCATCGGCGGCGTTGTCCACACGCACTCCACTTATGCGACGGGCTGGGCCCAAGCGCGGCTCCCTATTCCAATCTACGGAACCACCCACGCCGACCACTTGGCAGAGGACGTGCCCGTCACCGAGGTGATGTCCGATGCAGCCGTGGAGCGGGACTACGAGGTCGAGACGGGAAACCAGATCATCGAGTGCTTCAAGAGCCGCGATCCACTCCACGTTCCGATGGTGTTGGTAGCGGGTCATGGTCCTTTCACCTGGGGTGAGACGCCGGAAAAGGCGGTCTACAACGCCGCCGTGCTGGAGGAGCTGGCACAGATGGCGTTCGTCACGCACGCGCTGGATCCGTCAGCGGAGCGGCTCCCGGGTCGCCTGATCCGCAAGCACTTCGAGCGCAAACACGGGAAGAACGCGTACTACGGGCAGAAGTGAAGAGCGCAAGGGGCACGGGACTCATGATTAGTCGCATTTGTCGGACTGGTTACGACTGGTTGCTGGTTGCTGGTTGCTGGTTGTTGGTTAGTCGAGCAGCAGCTTTAGGCGATTGTGCCAGTCAAGTTGACACGAATAGCTCTCTACCCCCGTCGTTTTTCCTGACTTTCGAGAGATTGGACTCGTGCGACCAGCAACCAAAAACCAGCAACCAAAAACCAAGCCGGTTTACCACCTGTACAACGAAGTGACCAATCTTCAGGAGGACAAATCAGTGACTCAAGACCAGGGCAACGCAGCGGAATTGATACAATCGGGCAAAGCCATCCTCGGCATCGAGTTCGGTTCCACTCGCATCAAGGCGTCCCTCATCGCGCCGGACACAACGCCGCTCGCGTCGGGTTCGCATGTCTGGGAGAACCAGCTTAAAGACGGCGTCTGGACGTACGACATGGAGGACGTGTGGAAGGGTCTCGCCTCCTGCTACGCGTCGCTCGTCGAAGACGTCCGCACCAAGTTCAAGCTGGAGCTGAAGACAGTCGCCGCCATGGGCTTCAGCGGGATGATGCATGGGTACGTCGCCCTGGACGGTGACGGGAATCTGCTCGTGCCCTTCCGCACCTGGCGTAACACTATCACTGGCAAGGCCTGCGCTGAGTTGACGCCATTGCTTGACTTTGCCGTGCCGCAACGGTGGACCATTGCCCACCTCTACCAATCGATCCTTGACGGCCAGCCGCACGTCACGCGCCTCGCCCACGTGACGACGCTAGCGGGCTATGTCCACTGGAAGCTTACGGGCGAGTGGAAGCTCGGCGTGGGCGAGGCGTCCGGGATCTTCCCCGTTGATCCGGGCACATGTGACTGGGATGCGGCGCGCATGAACAAATTCGACGAACTCATCGCACTGCGGAGGCTCGGCTGGAAGCTCCGCGACGTGCTCGGCGAAGTCCTACGCGCCGGCAGCCCCGCGGGGAAGCTCATCGCCGAGGGCGCAAAGCTGATCGATCCCTCGGGCAGGCTCCCGGCTGGGGTCCCGCTGTGCCCTCCGGAAGGTGACGCGGGCACGGGCATGGTTGCGACTAATGCCGTGCGCCCGCGCTCAGGGAATGTCTCGGCGGGAACCTCGGTCTTCGCGATGATCGTGCTCGAGAAGAGCCTGTCGCGAGTCCACGAAGAGATCGACATCGTAGCTACGCCCGACGGAAGGCCCGTGGCGATGGCCCACTCCAATAACGGTTCCTCTGACCTCGACGCCTGGATCGGCCTCTTTGGCCAGGTGAGCAAGGCGCTGGGCACCGAGATGCGGCTGGAGGAACTCTACAGCAAGATCCTGCCGCTCGCAGTAAAGGGGGATCCGGACGCAGGCGGGCTCCTTTCGATCAATTACGTCTCCGGCGAGCACATGACGGGCTTCACCGAGGGTCGACCGCTCTTCACGCGGAATCAAGACAGCAAGTTCACACTCGAGAACTTCGTGCGGGCAATGTACTATGCGTCGCTGTGCGCCATGCGCACCGGCATGAACATCCTCACCGAGCAGGAGGGCGTTGTCATCGAGGAGATCCGCGGCCACGGCGGCTTCTTCAAAGGCGGCGACACCGGGCAGCGCATGATGGCTGCTGCACTCAACGTCCCGGTCAGCATCCCCGCGACCGCCGGCGAAGGCGGCGCGTGGGGCATGGCCGTGCTCGCCGCCTACGTGCTCCGAGCCGATGTGAAGCAGTCACTACCCGACTATCTCGACGAGCGGATCGCCAAGAGCATCGGCAAGCCCGTCAAGCCCGACCCGCGTGACGTGAAGGGTTTCGCGGAGTTCTTCGCGCGTCACAAGCAGGGGCTCGCCATCGAGCGTGAGGCCGTGAAGTCGCTGCAGTAGGGAGCACATTTGCATCGTGTCCGAGGCTTGCTGAGACGCTACGCCAAGCAGGAACCAGGTGTCGTCATTCATGCTGCCAACCTGTGCCGGTGCAGTTAAGGCCGTTCGAATCACAACCGGCCGGAGTCCCTTGCCGTGTCTGGGGGCATAGTCGGCACGTGGCCACGCTTCACGACGAGTGCGACGCCTTGCGCACCGGCAATTCGCCACTGTTAGCTGTCGGGCGCCACCCGGGTCGGAGCGAATCACGGCGGAAACTGAGCCGGGTCCGCGCTCGGAACAGGGTGTGCTTATTGCCGATAACGGCTCGCCTGTCTTTCATTCGCTTACTCATCTGGACGATTCAGACCTCGCGGACTTGTTACAAGTCATCCGAGTACGGCTGGTCAATTTCCTCCTGCGCCGCGGCGTCATGGTCCTTCGACCACTCCTCGGCGTCGTCGAAGGCCGCCAAGAACTGATACTTCTGAATGACGACTTCGCCGAGCGTGAACCGGAGTGGAATCTTCAACGTAGTGGAAGATTCCAGGTAGAAGGCGGGAGTAGACGGTCCTCGCGCAAGCGAGGAACGCGCGAAGCGCGTAGTGAGCCGGCACTGACTCAGCTCGCTACCGCTGCCGTGGCCGGGCTTTTGCCTGCGGGTCCTGACGTGCGCCAACGCCAGCCCATCGCGCTACGCGGGCAACCGGGCATCGAAGTCACAGGCGCGTTGTCAGTCACCGAGATGGGCTTTTCACTGCATGCGGCCACCACGGCGAGCGCCGAAGACGCACGCGGCCGTGAGGCTCTCGT
>PMCK01000305.1 GCA_003154095.1 Myxococcales bacterium
AGATTTCAAATCCGTAGCGAAAGGCACCGATGAGCCAGTAGAAAGGACCGCGGGTCAAATTTCGCCAGTCGCCGGACTTTGGGCTGATAATGCTTGATTGCGCCTGGGCCGTAAGCTTGGAATTCGGATTCGGCGCGAAATCCCCGCAAATGCAGCCAACGTTCTTGATTTTTGGATGGACCTGCGAATTGGCAGAGCCCCATCAGCAGCAACCACCTAACTGCGGATTCAGTTACATAAGGTAACAGAAATTTATTTACATCTATTCACATAAACGTATACTTAGTCCGTGCCCGATGCCTTGGCGACTTCTGAGTCGCGATGTCACCTCTACCGCCTACTTGGTGAGCCCCAGAGGCTGCGCCTTCTGGCTCTCGCGGCTATCGAGGAATTGAGCGTGGGCGAGCTCGCCGAGCTCATTGATGAGCCACAACCCAATGTATCGCGTCACATTACACCCCTTCGACACGCTGGATTGCTATTCGACCGTCACCAGGGGACACGCGTTTATGTGCGCTTGGCTGATTCGGCGCGCAACGATCCAGTAATTTCAGACGCCCTGAAGGAGGGACACCGACTGTGCGAGCAGGGTGGAAGTCTCCAACGCATTTCAAGCATAATTGCGGCGAGGGAGCTAAGAACTCGAGCCTATTTCGCGGAGGAAGCTCAAGATGAAGGGGACTTGCGGCCGGCAATGGAGTTACCTGCTTATGCCATGGCTCTTTCAATGGTGACATCGGCACGCGGCATTGCTCTTGATGTCGGAACCGGTAATGGCGCACTGCTCGATCTTCTTGCTCCAACGTACTGCAAGGTGGTTGCCGCCGACAGAAGCCTATCTCGAATAGAGCGTGCCAAGGAAAGGGCAACAAGCCGCGGTTACGCTAATGTTCAATTCCTATGCGCAGATATCGAACATGACACGATATTCAAATCCATTGCATCAGGAGCCGATGCTCTATTTTCCTCACGAATGTTACATCACGCATCAAGTCCACGTGCCTCATTGACAGCCATGGCAAGGATATTGGCTCCGAATGGTCAAATTTGCATCGTGGACTATTGTAGCCACAACGATGAAGAAATGCGCGACCAGCGAGCAGATGTGTGGATGGGGTTTACAAAGGATCAACTCGCTTCTATAGTCTGTGATCTCGGGCTCATAGAGTTCCAATTTCAAACAATTCCTGCTGGTTACGTTCATTCAGGGTTTGACGCCCACATACCATGGTTTGTGGCGACTGCGCGTTGCCCAGCGTAACCAGCTTTGATGTAACGACAATCGATAGTGCTTTACGACCCACAAATCTGATAGGAGAATTTCGATGACTGAGACATTTCACACTTCTGCTACTAGCGGCAATAAGGCGACCCAAAAGCCGCGGCAGGTTTCGACCATTGATGGTGGCAATTTTGAGGTGGCGGACCTGTCACTTTGGCAGTGGGGCCGAAAGGAGATTGAAATTGCAGAAACTGAAATGCCCGGCCTCATGGCAATTCGAGAGGAGTTTGCCGCGAGCCAACCGCTGAGAGGTGCCCGAATTGCTGGATGTCTACACATGACTATTCAGACCGCTGTGTTGATCGAGACTCTACAGAAGCTCGGGGCTGAAGTCACGTGGACATCCTGCAATATCTTTTCAACGCAAGACCATGCTGCGGCCGCAATCGCAAAGGCCAACATACCTGTATTTGCCTGGAAGGGGGAAACCGAGGCTGAGTACTATGAGTGCATCGAAAGACAACTAATTGCCTTCAAGGGAGGCAAAGGGCCAAATCTGATTCTGGACGACGGCGGCGACTTGACCGCAGTAATCCATGACAAGCATTCCCATCTATTTGGTGGAGCCGACCCAATTCGTGGCTTAAGTGAAGAGACGACCACCGGGGTGCATCGGTTATACGAAATGTTCAAGCAAGGCACACTCAAGTGCCCGGCAATTAACGTGAATGATTCGGTCACTAAGAGCAAATTCGATAATCTCTACGGTTGCAGAGAGTCCCTTCTCGACGGAATCAAACGTGCCACGGACGTAATGGTCGCCGGAAAAGTTTGCGTAATTTGCGGCTATGGCGATGTGGGAAAGGGTTGTGCACAGGCGCTGCGCGGCCAAGGGGCACGAGTGCTAATTTCGGAGATCGATCCAATTTGCGCGCTGCAAGCCGCCATGGAAGGCTATCAGGTGGTAACCCTAGAGGATGCTGCACCAATTGGCGACATATTCATTACTGCGACCGGCTGCTGCGATGTGGTTCGTGGCGAACACATGCAAGTGATGAAACATGAGGCAATCCTCTGCAACATAGGCCATTTCGACAGTGAGATCGACATCGCATGGTTGGAAAAGAACCCCCAGGTGTCGGAAGAAAATATCAAACCCCAGGTTGATCACTTCGTCTTTCCCGACGGTCGCAAGTTGATTGTTTTGGCTCGTGGCAGGCTCGTGAATCTGGGTTGTGCCACCGGTCACCCCAGTTTCGTTATGAGCAGCAGCTTCACCAACCAAACTTTGGCCCAGATGGCACTATTCAACGAGAACTTTTCCTTGGGCGTGCATATGCTTCCGAAGAAGCTCGATGAAAAAGTGGCTCGATTGCATTTGAAGAAGCTTGGGGTTCGCTTGACGACGCTAACTGATAAGCAATCAAATTATCTGGGAATTCCGCTTGAGGGGCCGTTCAAACCGGACCATTACCGATATTAACCCGATGGTTCGCATTTCACGCGGCTAAGTAGACAACTGAGGCAGCTGCATCGCGTCATTATTGTAGGCAAGGTCGAATCGTTCGCGAATTGTGTTCAATTTGCGCATTCGTGCGACGATTCGACTTCGTGAGAGTCGCCGGTCATCCTATCGAGGGTATGTCGTGTTTGATTCACACTGTCACCCAACGGATACCGACAACCCATTGGGCGTGGTTCAATCGGCGATCGCATCTGGTGTAGGTTCACTGCTTGCCTGCGGTTACAATGCTCAATCGAATGAAGCCGTTCTCAATCTTCGTGATCAATTGCCTGGTTTGCCAATTGCAATTGGACTCCATCCCTGGTTTGCGACAGAGGCCATTGGTGGCGTCACGGAATTAATTGTCAATTCATTTCCGGTTGCAATCGGAGAGTGCGGACTGGATGCCGCAGTGGACGAATCAACGGCACCACGAATGATGCAACGCAAAGTATTTGAAACTCAACTCGAGATTGCTGGTCAAATGAAATTGCCCGTATCCGTGCACTCTCGACGCGCCGTGGCAGCTGTTTTCGATATGGTTCGCGAGTATCCCAATGTCAGAGGGGTGATGCACGCGTTCGGCGGGAGTTACGAGCAGGCGAAGTTATTCGTTGACCGAGGCTGGCTAATTGGTTTTGGTGGCGTCATTACCCGCCGCAATGCCCATCGGGTACGTGGAATTGCCCGCCGATTGCCGCTAGAGGCCATGGTTCTGGAAACCGACGCTCCCGCCATAGGTCTGGAGGGGGTTGAGGTGCCGAATGTACGTCCTGCTCACTTACCAAGAATCGCTGCGGCATTGGCCGAATTGCGTGGCGTAGACGTATCTGAGTTAGTCGAAGCAACGGACAAGAATGCCGGGAGGCTATTCGGTAGCAAGGTCTTTCGTTGGACTACGGTCTACTAACGAACGGTTCGTATCGGAAGCGCTGTCTGCGGATAACTTCCTAAGACTTGAACCATTTGACACTGCCCCTGGACACGCTTGAGCGCTCGCTGCATTCTCGCTTCTGTGCGATGACCTGCGATATCCGTAAAAAAAACATACTCCCAACGCCGCGCACGGTCCGGTCGGGATTCTATGCGCGACAGATTCAAACCTTCGGAATCGAAGATCGAGAGAATTTGCATGAGAGCTCCGCGCTCATCCGGAGTCGAAAATACGACACTTGTCTTGTCATGACCGGTGGGAGTTGCGTCTTCGGGCGCAATTGTGACAAATCTCGTGGCATTGTCAGCTGCGTCTTCGATTGCTTCAGCAATGATTTGCAGTCCGCTTAGTTCTGCACCAAGGGTACTGACGATGGCCGCTGATTCGCGTTCTTCGGCAGCTTGTTGTGCTGCGGCCGTAGTGCTGGTACATGGAACTAATTGCGCGCGGGGTAAGTGCGTCGCCAACCAAATTCGGCTTTGGGCCAGGGGCTGAGGGTGGGAATACACCCGAGTTATTTGTGTGAGGTCATCCCGGATTGCTGCGAGGCAGAGTCGAACGTCAAGCACGAGTTCGCTGCAAATAAGTAGGTTGCTCTTGAGCAAGCAGTCATGTGTATGGGTAACGCCTCCCTCGATCGAATTCTCTATTGGAACTATGCCAAAGTCCGCCTCTCCTCGTTCAACTGAGCTAAACACGTTGGCAATGGTGCTGCATTCGACATGCAATGGTGCAGAACCAAATGCTTGAATTGCAGCAAGATGTGAGAACGTTCCGGGGGGACCCATGTAGGCTATTCGCACGGGTTTGTTGATGGACGAACAAACGCTAAAGATTTCTCGAAAAACGTGGGTCAAGCCCGAGCGAGGAAATTTCGAGTCGTGGTACTCAATCCAATCTTGTTCGAGGTCGACAAGCCGCTGATGGTCATCGGCGGGCGAAAAATAGGCTTTTCCTGTTTCCCCCAGCTCACGCGCAATGTCGAACGTCAAATCGCCGCGCTCGGCCAGGAGTGTCAAAATCTCCTTGTCAATTTGGTTGATACGATTCAACTGAGGTAGTGGATGTTCTCCGCTTGGCAATGATGGATTGCTCGCTGCCGAGGGTACCCTCATTGAGTCATCTACCTTCATAAATTAACTCTGAACTGCTTGAGTTGGCAGGTGTCGATCAAAATGGGATGGATCCGCTAGTACTAAGTGATGCAACTGGAGAAAATCCTCCTATCTTAATGCGGCGCTTGTGCCACCGGCAGTAGTACTGGTAGTGGCCGCACCGTTTGTAGAAGTGGTTGCGTTGGATGTTTCCGTCGTGCCACTCGGTTGCGCGCTGCGTACCGGTGGATTGATGCCCGATGGGCCCGAAACAACCTGAACTGGTTGGGGCACTGCGGGAGCGCTCGCTGGGGCGCCACCGGCACTGGTTTGCATAGCAGATGGGGCAGGGCTGCTATCGGCTGGATGCATCTCGACAACGCATCCCGTTGCGACGACGAACATACCAATGTACAAATTGGACTTGAGCGAATGGTTCTTCACGGCTTGCCTCTCGAGTAAAGTATAGCGTTTGCACGATATACCTGATTCCAGCCCAACGCTCGTGAGAGGGAACAAGTTCAACCGAACCGCCGGTTTATTTTTGTCAATTTGTTGCTCCTGCTCGTCAAGATTCGGCATTCCGTGGTTTATGTTTTTGGACGGTGTTAGCAGCCGCCTTGCGCTCGTGCTGTTCATCAATGCCTCGGGTTTTGCGGTAGCTGCGTGCGGCCATCGAACGGGCACTGATGGGGACAGACCACCTGGCAATATTCAAGTTGCAGCAAATGTCAGGCTAGCCTTTATGCCGGGGCTTGGCGCGAGCAACTTCCCGGTGCCGGCCGCGGACGGGCCCAAATTGGCACCCCTTACCATGGCTGTGCCGGTACGTGCTCGACCCGATCGAACTTCGGAGTCCGTGGGGCTGTTACGTGTCGGTGCCCGCGTGTCTCGGTCCGATCAACCGGTCTCAGTTCGCGAATGCCCTGGCGGCTGGTACGCTGTGCGTCCCGTTGGTTTTGTTTGTGTCGGAAACGACGCATCAACCGAACTGCAGAATTCAATTGCTAGAGCGATCAACGTCGAACCCGATCGAGCTCGACCCATGCCGTATCATTACGGATTTCTCCGGGCTATCGCTCCCTACTATCTGAAGGTTCCGTCCAAAGATGAGCAGTTTAAGTATGAAATGAGGCTGGAACGTCATTTGCGAAACTGGAAGAAGTTCGAGTCGGCATGGGACACAATGGACATTGGGGCCAACGATGTCAAATTGGATAGTGATGGATTTGCAATTGGAGAGGTCCCCAAGAATTCTTTGAAGCCAAGTCCCAATGAGAGATATGGAGGCAATGGCGACGACCGTGTCCCTTGGTGGCTCGTCCCGCAACGACAAATTCCCAATCTATCCAATTTCCGTGCGCCTCCATTTGCTGCGATTGCCGATCGCGTCAAGCGACACTCGGGCGTAGCTTTGATTGGCACGTTTACTGCGAGCGACCAAGCTCAATATCGCCGCTTTGCCATAACCACTGACGCCCGATTGGTTCCCGCGGACAAAGTCAAGCCGAGCTCCGGTTCACCATTTCACGGTGAAGACATTCGAAATATCGGGCTTCCCGTTGCCTTTGCGCGCACGACGAAAGCTCATTTTTGGGATTTGGACAATAGTCGAGCCAAGGAAGGCGAGTCCCTAGTGCCGAGACAATTCGTCGCACTTTCCGGGACGGTCCGCGAGCTACGCGGGAATAGAATGGTGCAAACCCGAAACGGTCGCTGGATTGATAGTGCGGAACTTTGGATTGCAGCAAGTCCGAGCGCGATGCCCCCTTGGGCTTCCAAGAACATTCGATGGGTTGATGTCGGAATCATAAATCAAGTTATGGTTCTTTGGGAAGGTCAGCGACCCACTTATGTGACTCTCGTATCTACGGGTCGAGACGGTCTTGGTGATCCGCAACAGACCCGGAGTACACCACAGGGAACATTTCGAATATACCAAAAGCACGTGACGTCAACCATGGACTCAGATGTAGCAGATGAGGAATTCGAACTACGCGATGTTCCCTGGGTGATGTATTTCAAGGGTGGTTACGCGCTGCATGGGGCGTACTGGCACGACGACTTTGGACGTGCACGATCACATGGGTGCGTCAATCTTGCCCCGATCGACGCTCGGCTCGTATTTCAATGGGCCAGCCCGCAAGTCCCCGAACATTGGCATTCTGTGACTTCCGGTAGTACCTTTGAAGAGGGTACAATCGTAAATATCCACCCCTGAGCCCGAGAAGATTGACAGTGCTTATCGACCCAACAGCTTTCTCAACTCAATCGCCTTTTTCTTAATCAAGTCGAGCGTCTGGTCCCATCCGCGCGCATGTAGGTAATTGTAGAATGGTCGGGGTTGACGCGTAACTAGAGAGGTCACCAAGCACGCCAGCGAAAGTACAATAATAAGCTCAATTTTCAGCGTTCTTGATGCCTTTCGTCGAACAACTGTCGGTGCAGTTTCAATGAGTGGTTGGGCGTGGAGCGAGGCCGGCTGATCTTGTGGATAAACCTCTCGAGCGGAGTCGATATTATTCGAAGGACTTAGATTCCCCGTCGTGTTCCCAATTGTGCTTGGCGCTCTTGAGTAACGCGAATCGGTGATGGCAGGCGAAACAGAGCCCTGAGACGAATTCCTGGAACTGGGTTTTTGGGATGCAGAAATTGCCGATGCAGCTAGCCGTTGGAGTTCATGAATTCCATTTGAATTTGAACTTCTCTCGTCCGAATCAGAAGAGATGAGCCTTGCAACATCATCGTCATTGTCGAGTTCGACCAATTCTAATGTTGGCGAGCTGCTCCTCGCTGATACTGAAGCCGGCCCTCGCGATACCCTTGCGGCTGAAGTGGTGAATGGGGACGTCTCTGACTGAGCGGAGACTGATGAGATAACTCGTCCCCCGCCACTATCTGCATGCTTGGCTGTCGATGTGCTTGGAACCGCCAAACGGGCCGCTGTCGGGGGTCTTGAAAAACTTGGCACTGGCGCAGCCTGAGACGGCCGAGTTTTTGGAACGGTCGGCGCACTGCTGGCGGATTTGATTTGGCTAGACGCCACTTGTCCTTTGGGTTGCGGTCGTGCAGACGTCCGATTCAGTATCTGACTCAGTTCTGGAACTTGGTTTAGCGGTACCCAACCCTGCAGTCCGGTTCGCCAAAAAAGCGTCTCGCCGGTCACATAGCCTTTGCTCAACGCTCGCGGCAGTTCACCCTCGGTAATTCGGAGTGTCTTGCCATCCGGCAAAATCGCCATCCAAGTTCCTGGTGGCGTGTCTTGTCTAGGAATGGACCGCCTTCGGGGGTCTTCTGCACCAGGCGCGCTACCGATTGCCGCTTCAAGGCCACCAATTACAGTGTGCTTGACGTCTCGGTTTCCGGGTTTCGCAATAGGGCTAGCGACAGGTGGTGCCACGGACTTTGAGCCAATCTTCAAATCAGTCTTGGAACTATCGGCGGCGGGCTCCTCCGAGTCCAATCCTCCCACCATAGTGCGCCGCAGACTCCGTATTTTGCCCGTGGTGGTTACGGGTGACTGTTCGGGCGGAATTGGGGCGCTTTGCGTGGTCGCAACAGGCGAACGAACATAGATTGGCGTGGGGCGACGTATTGGCGGGGGCCGCGGCTGATTGGATTCTGGGGCATTCGCGGGTGCGGCGACGCCAATTATTGTTTGTCTAATCGTGCGCTGAGGCCGGACAGCCTGTTGAGGCGCCGCGGGAAACGCGTTCGAAGTAGGAGGTGGCGCGCCTGGTGTTCCTGAACCCGTCGCTGCAGTGGACTTTGCCTTCACTAGCCGGTTCGGGACCAGCGATGACTTGGTAGACGCATCAGGTGAAACCTGCTCGTCGGAAGGGGAGCCTGCATTTTCTGGAGTTGCAGAAGTACCATCAATGATGATGGCTGCACCACAGCGTTTGCAGGGGATTCGGACCTTTCGTCCTCTGACCTTCTCGTCCGGGATTACATATTTTGCCGGACAGGCACCGCACGCAACGTTCATGTGCCCTCGACCGGCGGGCTAGTAGACCGCCGGAATCTCCTTTTCTACCACGCATTTGAGGGAGAATCTACGGGGAGTAACGGCCAGAATAGGAGCTCGACTTAAGCGCTGTTTGCGGTCGGTCTCTCGTAAATCATATTGCGAAGACAAGCGTATTGTGCATGCTCGACGTATGTCGGTGTAAGCGCTTGTATTTCACTTTGCCAATACTGTAACTGCAATGAACGCCATTATCATTTCTCGGGCAATATTGACGACCGGCATTTGGAGCAGCGTCACCATTTGGGATTCTGTTCGTGGGCGACTTACGCTCGATCGCGGTGACGTGATCGTACGAACTTGGTCGAAGAGACTGCTGGATCAGGTCGAAGTTCGATTGAAGATTTGCGGACTAGAGAATATTGATCCCGTCAAAACCTATGTGGTGATGAGCAACCACCAGTCGCTCTATGATATACCCACGTTGATCACGGCATTGCCGCTTTGCTTGCGCATGGTAGCCAAGGCCGAACTGTTCAAAGTGCCAATTTGGTCGCAGGCTATGCGGTCCGCCGGTTTCGTTCCAGTTCATCGCGGTCAGAGCGGACGTGCCATGCAAGATCTTCGCCTCGCCCAGGATGCCCTGTCGCGTGGAGTCAATATATGGATCGCCCCAGAAGGCACCCGGAGCAAGGATGGCGAATTGCTACCGTTTAAGTCCGGTGGATTTCTCTTGGCCTCCACAGCAAAGGTACCAGTCCTGCCAATTACAATTGATGGTACTCGAAACATTCTCCCAGCCAAGGCACTCCAATTCGTTAGGGGTGTAGAAGTGAATGTTAGGATCGGCTCGCCGATCAGCGCGGCAGATTATGCACGCAAAGACAGAAGCAAATTCGTCGAATCCGTACGCCAAAGCATCTTGGCTGGTTTCATTGGAGGCGGTCCCAATGTTTCTCGGTGTTCCGAGCCACACAAGGTCGAGGTAGAGTCAGCCTAGTTAGCATAGCTCGCCAACCATAGGCCTTTTTCGGTGCGCGCATTGATGCGTCCGTGGTCGCTAGTTGGACACCTAGGGAAGCTCACTCCCACCGGTCAGATAAACGTCAATTTCGCGCGCCGCTCTACGCCCGTCTGCAATTGCCCATACCACGAGCGATTGACCACGTTGACAATCACCGGCCGCAAATACGCCCGGTACTGACGTCATCATACGGCGATCGACCTTTAGGTTTCCCCGATTGTCCTTCGTTGCGCCGAGGCTATCCAGCAGCCCGCCAGTTTCGGGATGCAAAAAGCCCATTGCAAGCAATACAAGGTCCGCTTCAACTTCAAATTCGGTGCCCGGAATTCTCGAAGGTCGCCCCTCGTTGAACTCTATGCGCACCGCCCACAATTTGCGCACGTGTCCCTCGTCACCGCTGAAACGGTCGGTCATTACCGCAAATTCGCGACGCCCACCTTCTTCGTGTGAACTTGACGTGCGCATCATCAGTGGCCATTGGGGCCACGGGGTAGAGTCTGCGCGCGTGTCGGGAGGTCGCGGCATGATCTCGAAGTTGGTTACACTTTGGGCGCCCTGTCTGTGCGAAGTACCGATACAGTCGCTCCCCGTGTCACCGCCGCCGATAACGACAACGTGCTTGCCCGTGGCAAGGATCGACTTGGACTCTTCTAAGGAATCCCCAGAATTACGACGGTTTTGCTGTTCAAGAAAGTCCATCGCAAAATGAATGCCGCGTAATTCCCGACCAGGCACCACCAAGTCGCGAGGCGTTCTGGAACCGATCGCTAGACACACTGCGTTAAAATTCGTTAGGAGGTCGTCAGATGACAGATCAACACCAACATCAATGTTCGTGCGAAACTCTACGCCTTCCTGTTCCAATAGTTTGACGCGGCGATTGACGATTGCCTTGTCCAACTTGAAATCTGGAATGCCATACATCAAGAGGCCGCCAACGCGATCTGACTTCTCGAATACCGTGACGGAATGACCGACCCGGTTAAGTTGCTGTGCGGCTGCTAGCCCCGCAGGTCCTGAACCAATAACTGCTATTTTCTTCCCGGTTCTAATTCGGGGAGGCAGTGAAGCTACCCAGCCTTCATCGAAAGCACGATCGGCAATTGAATGCTCGATCTGTTTGATACTAACCGGATTTTCGTTGATCCCAAGGGTACAGGCTGCTTCGCACGGAGCGGGGCACACTCGACCGGTAATTTCTGGGAAATTGTTGGTTGAATGAAGCGATTCAATTGCGGCTTGGTAAGCTCCCCGATAGACAAGATCGTTCCAGTCGGGGATCAGGTTGCCAAGTGGGCAACCAGCATTACAGAACGGAATACCGCAATCCATGC
>PMCK01000610.1 GCA_003154095.1 Myxococcales bacterium
TTCCTGGGAAAAGCCCAGTACATGTTCGGATGGGATTGGGGCCCAAGACTTGTGTCAGCGGGGATCTGGCGCCCTGTATCCCTAATTGAATATAAGTCCCGAATTACCGATGTGCAGGTTCGACAAGAACACCTGGGGGATGGCAACGTAAAATTAGCGCTTCTTTCGCAAATCGAAGGCGACGGGGAGGTGTTGCATTATCTAGAAGGCCAAGCCGAGCCGGTACACGACGGCGAGGTCGTTCGCATTGCGCAGCCCAAGTTTTGGTGGCCAGCCGGTCTTGGCGAGCAAAATTTGTATTCAATCACCACTGTGCTGACTGAAGGTGAGGAGAGTAGCCCCACAGATTCACGCACTGTACTGGATCGTCGAATCACTCGATTTGGTCTGCGGCGCGTGCAGTTGCTGCGAATTCCCGATGAATTCGGCGAATCCTTTGAATTCGAAATTAACGGAAAACGGATATGGGCCTTTGGGGCGAACTGGATTCCTGATCACTCGATGCCGGGGCTCGTTGACATACGCAGAGTAGAGGAACAACTCATTCGGGCGCTTGATTTGAATATGAACATGTTGCGGGTGTGGGGGGGCGGTTGCTATGAAAGTGATGAGTTTTACTCACTATGCGACGAGCTTGGACTGCTAGTGTGGCAGGACTTTACTTATGCATGTAGCTACTACCCCGATGACGAACGATCGCTCGATTTGGCGCGTGAAGAAGCCGACGCTAACGTAATACGCTTACGGAATCACCCGAGTTTGGTGGCATGGTGCGGCAACAACGAAAACTCGACTATGTTCGAGTCCAAGTGGGGCGGTGCGGACAATCAGCCGTCCCGGTACTTTGGCGCAACTATTTACGATGATGTTCTGCCAGGCGTGCTTGCAAAACTCGATCGTTCGCGTCCCTACATACCGTCCAGCCCCTGGGGCGGAAGCTACTCCAATTCGGGTGGAACTGGCGATCAGCATACTTGGGACGTTTGGCACGGACGTGGGGATTGGAAATACTACGCGGTTTCGACAGCTAGGTTCTCGTCCGAATTTGGCTTTGCCGCTGCGCCGACACTGAGCGCGTGGCGAAAGATGATGCCGCGTGTTGCCGATCCGGGTAAGACTTCGGTTGAACATGCAATTGCCCGTTGGCACGATAAGACTGCTAAGGGGTTTGATGCGTTCATCCAATTAGTGGAACTCCACTATCCACATTCCGATGATATAGAGCAGTGGTCGTACTTCTCGCAACTCAATCAGCGCGACGCTCTGCGCTTTGGGATTGAACATTTTCGACGGTCGGAATTTTGCAAGGGCACGTTAGTCTGGCAACTCAATGATTGTTGGCCAGTTCAGAGTTGGGCGTTGATAGATTCCGCAGGGGCTTACAAGGCCGCCGCGTTTGAAATGCGGCGGCTGTATGCTCCCGTATTGGCAAGTCTTGAGCAATTGGAAGACACATTCAGATTGTGGGCCGTCTTGGACAATTCCGATGTTCCTTTTCGTGGCCACGCCCAAATGGAGGCCCGTTGTCTGACCAATGGATCATTGATTGCAGCGTGGGAATGCGATTTGGAACTATTGCCGGGCGCTCGCCGGTGGGTTCTCGAGGCTGATGCAAGCGGATTTGACCGAGCCACTACTATCGTTACGGCCACGTTGGGCACTTCCTCCACATTTCGACTGATGGCCGAGCCACGGGACATGATGCTGCAACGACCTCATATCGTCGCGTATTGGGCCAATAACACGCTCGAGATTGCCTGTGACGCGCCGGTCGTTGACCTGTTCTTATGGGATCCGAATTGCGAATTCGTGTTGCTGGACAATTTCGTAACGCTGCCAGCGGTTGGCATTTCTCGGTTGCGCACTCAAGGAAAAGCTACGCAGATTTTGGCGCGGAGTCTGGCGGGATCACATACCGTGGACTTGCATTTGACCTAGACTAGCCTGCCCGACGCCGGAAACAGCTCTGTGTGGTGACTTCACGGCTCGTGCAGCGGTTCGTCGCTACATCCTCAACAGCTTGAAGGCATGAGTCCAACGGCCACCCGTGAGGCCTGGAATGCACCAAAGTTGGCACAAGGGTTCGATGGCTCGGGCCGCTTCGACCGAGCCCATATCCTCACATTCCCAACCAAATTGCTTCAACAAGTCCTCGACCAATGTCTTGGCTGAATTGTCGTTGCCACAAATGAACATTGTGGGGGGACCGCCGGGAAAGCTCGGATAGTGGCAAAGCCCCCGCTATTCGATGGGATTCCAGCAGGCAACCTGACGGCCCATGTCCCCCAGAACTAGAGGCGGGGCTTCAATATTGCATTTGCCCTGTAGCATCCTCCAGCAACGCGGGTGAAATGCGCAGCCCGGCGGAGGTTCTATGGGATTGGGAACATCTCCGCCGAGCAACGTGACGCGTTTGCGTCTCTTTGGATCTGGTACGGGAATCGCATCCAACAGGGCTTTGGTATAGGGATGTCGAGGCGCCTCAGTAATCGCCTGCCTCGTTCCGACTTCCACGATGCGCCCCAAGTACATAACGGCAATGCGTTGGCTAATGAAGCGCACTACGTCGAGATCGTGTGAAATGAAAAGATAGCCAATCCCGAACTTATCGCGAAGGTCAAGTAGTAGATTTACGATTTGAGCCTGAATCGAAACATCCAGTGCGCTCAATGGTTCATCACAAACTATATATTCCGGTCTAACCGATAAAGCTCTGGCAATGCCAATTCGTTGCCTCTGCCCGCCGCTGAATTCGTGAGGATATCGAGACAGTGAATCGGAACGCAGGCCCACTTGGAAGAGTAGCTCCTTGACGATATCACTGCGCTCCCGGGTGTTGGTGCCAATTTTATTTATTATGAGAGGTTCGGCGACTAGCTGCTGAACCGTCATGCGAGGGTCAAGTGAAGAATAGGGATCCTGAAATACGATCTGAATGCGGCGGCGCCATGGTCGCAGCTGTCGATCGCTTAGCCCAGTGACATCAAGTCCTTCAACTATGATTGTGCCGGCGGTCGACGGGATTAATTGCAGTAATGTTCGTCCGAAAGTGCTCTTCCCGCAACCACTCTCACCCACGAGACCCAGGGTTTCACCTCGCTCCAATTGCAGCGTCACGTCCTCTACCGCGCGCACGATGCGAGGTCTTCCAAAGATTCCCCGCGGAAGCGAGAAGTGTTTGGTCAGGCCGCGACACGCGATTAGCGGCTGCGCCGCGATGTTAGTTGGCTCCACCCAATTGCTCCAGGGGAAAGTGGCATCGAACACCGTGGTGGGGAACCAATTGGCGCATATCCGGTTCTTCGCGACTGCAGCGCTCGCCCAATGATCCCATCAGCTGGCGCGTGGCACACCGTTCGGAGAAACGGCAACCGCTCGAATGTTGTCCGGATGCGGGAACGACTCCTTCGATGGTTGGCAATCGCGTTGGTATTTTGCCTGTCGCATTGAGAGCATGCGCAGGAACGCTTGCAAGTAGACCGGCGGTATAGGGGTGCATTGGAGTCGAAAACAGGCTAGCAACGTTCGCCGTTTCGACAACGCGGCCGGCATACATCACAATCACTTCCTCGGCATGTTGAGCGACGATACCCAAGTCGTGCGTGATGAGCAGGACGCTCATGCTAAATTGCTTTTGTAGCTCCGACAAAAGATCCAGTATTTGCGCCTGAATCGTTACATCGAGCGCCGTCGTGGGTTCGTCCGCAATCAGTAGGTCTGGCGAGCAGGCCAAGGCCATTGCAATCATTACACGTTGGCGCATTCCCCCGGACAATTGATGTGGGTAGGAGTCAATGCGCTGTTCCGGTGCCGGAATGCCGACGGCCTGCAAAAGTTCAAGGGTCCGCTGGCGCGCGACGCGGCGGGTCAAATTTTGGTGCAAGATGAGGCCCTCGGCAACCTGTGTACCTATCGTGAATACCGGATTCAGCGATGTCATCGGTTCCTGAAAAATCATAGCGATCCGATTACCGCGAATCCTGCGTAGAGCCTTGTCGTCTAAAGTCAGTAAGTCGAGGCCATTAAAGACTACTCGTCCCGAGTCGATGTGCCCCGGTGGAGTCTGTATCAGGCGGAGAATACTCAATGCGGTTACACTTTTTCCGCATCCACTTTCGCCGACCAAGGCCACTGTAGTTGCCCGGCTTACCGAGAAGCTAACATCCTCGATAGCTGTCAAACTCTTATCGCCGACTGAGAAAGACGTAGTAAGTCGTTGTACGTCGAGCAATAAAGTCGGCATGAGCCGCTCGGAAACTACCACAACTCGAACTTTGCAGCCGAACCTGGCCCGGTGTCTTGTTTGTGCCGGCTAGAGCTCTACGAGCTTCGCGGGCGTGCGGGCTGACACTGGCAACTTATTGAAGTATTTACTGAAATTGAGCTTCGCAATTCTACAGCCAGGCTGAACCCGCAAGACGGTTCGATGCTCGAGAACGAATAAACGGGCAAATCGGAGACGTTTGCGCGAGGCCCTTAATTGAGGGATACTGACCACGAACGTCCTGCTTATTTATCCGATTTGTTAGGAAGTGACTTTGGAAGCAGTGTCTCCGTCCGTAACATTCGTGGATATGAGTTGTGTCGAGCCTCTATAGACTGCCTGGCCGAAATCGTGGATTGAGCTAAGTTTAACTCAACAGGACTACTTAATTGATGGCCCACTTTTTGGTGGTTGAAGATTTTCCCCCAATGGCAACGTTGTTGGCCACTGCAATACGTCGTGAAGGACATACGGTTTCTCGCGCAGGTAGCATTGCCAACGCATTGAGCATTAATGAATCCTTCGATCATGCAGTCCTCGATCTGGACTTACCGGACGGTAACGGAGTTGAACTGGCAACAACTCTCCTGACCGAACATCGCGTAGATAGCATTGTTTTTTTTACTGCATCGCGAGATGTGCAAATGCTGACGGAGGCGTTACGCCTCGGTCTGGTTGTTGACAAAGCTGCAGGGCATGACCGTTTGATGTCCGCAGTTAGGCAACTTGCATCCAATAGTGGCATAGCGGGTCGAGTTGCAGTGGCTGGTTCGCCCGAAACGCTGACGATCCATGCAACCGGTCGTTCCGGAACTCGTCGAAAGATTGAGTAGCGGATCGGGTATGGCTCCTGCCGCGCTTAGTCGCCGATGCTGCGATTATCCTAGCGATTTCGGGAAAGCTTGGTCGCAAAAAGCATTATTTGCGCATCGTGTCAAAGGCGAGCCAAAATGGATATCGACCCGCATGCGCGCCAGCCACGGAGTGATACGCTGCGCCGAACATGGTTAACCAAAAGACGTCCGTGCGTGACCTTGTGGCCCGAAAATCGACTGGTCCCAAGATCGTAACCGTTACAGCTTATGACGCGACATTCGCCAGACTTTTCGATGCGGCAGGCGTTGACATAATATTGATTGGCGACTCTTTGGGAATGGTCGTTCAAGGACACGAAAACACGCTCCCGGTTACATTGGATGAGATGATTTATCACGGGCGTGCGGTGGCTCGCGCAAGGCCGCGCGCTCATTTGGTGGTTGATCTGCCATTCATGAGCTATCAGATTTCAGTCGAATCTGCAGTCGCTGCGGCAGGCCGCGTACTCAAGGAAAGTGGTTGTGAGGCCGTTAAGCTCGAAGGAGGAGCCGCCATTTTACCGCAGGTTTCAGCTTGTGTTGCTGCGGGAATTCCGGTGATGGGACATCTGGGTCTGACGCCGCAATCCGTTCACGTATTTGGCGGTTTTCACGTTCAAGGCCGCAGCTCCGCGGATCAAGATCGATTGGTAAGCGACGCTCAGTCACTGGAGCGCGCTGGCGCTTATGCGATGGTGCTCGAGGGAATTCCGTCCGAGTTGGCCGCTCGCATAACGCAGACCGTACGCATTCCAACAATCGGCATATTCGCCGGACCGCATTGCGATGGTCAGGTTCTGGTTTGTTATGATATGCTTGGCTTGCAGCCGGAGCTTAAATTTCGCTTTGTCAAGCGCTACGCGGAATTGGGGCAGCAAGCGATTGACGCAACACGCGATTTTGTCGACGAAGTGCGATCCGGACAGTTTCCCGATGAGTCCCACAGTGTCGCCAGGCAAAATGGCTCGTAACAACCAGGGTCTCTGATGAAAGTGCGACTATATAGTTCGGCTGCGCAATTTAGTGCCGCCTGCCAGAATGTGCGTGCGCTAGGGGGAACATTGGGTCTCGTTCCGACAATGGGAGCCTTGCATAGCGGTCACATGGCCCTAATGCATGAGGCCAAACGTCTCGCCACACACGTAGCCGCGACTATCTTCGTCAACCCGACGCAGTTTGCTGCCAATGAGGATTTTGGACAATATCCTAGAACTCTCGACGCTGACATGGCAAAGTGTGAGGCTGCCGGCGTAAATCTACTATTCGTGCCTGATGTTCGAGAAATGTACGCGCCCGGGGATAGTACGCGCGTTCGAGTCTCAGGAGTAGCCGACGTATTGTGCGGAGCGGTGCGGCCGGGGCACTTTGATGGCGTGGCCACGATTGTGACAAAGCTTTTTGTTTTGGCTGGCACGTGTACGGCCGTTTTCGGAAAAAAGGATTATCAACAACTCAAAGTCATCGAACGCGTGGCAAGTGATCTGAAGTTGCCGATAAGAGTCGTGGCGCATCCAATCGTGCGCGAGCCCGACGGATTGGCGATGAGTTCGCGCAATGCGTATCTGTCCGCCGAAAACCGCCGACGCTCGTGCGCTATTTCTAGGGGTCTGTCCAAAGCCTGGCGAATATTCGAATCCGGCGAACGGGACATCGACCCAATTCTAGATTGCGTGAGAACGGAGCTTGCCATCGAGCATTTGCAATTGCAGTATGCCGAACTAGCAGACGCCGATACCCTGGAACTTTTCGGCGGTCAGTCGAGATTGTCCGAGCGGGCATTACTTGCGGTGGCAGCTTATTGTGACAAAACGCGGCTAATTGACAATGTCGTGCTCGGCGAAGATCTTGACCCATTGCAATAGAGTGCCGTCCGTCCGTAACCGCTGCGGTGTTGTTCTGCGTCGGTCGAGGATTCCGGGGGAGGTATTAACCGTCAGCCGGAAATCCCGTAAACAGACGGTCGAAAGATGATAGCCGTGAAAATATCTAAAATTTGGCTGTGGAGCGAAAAGATCGGCGCGGAAAGCAATTGCGCCTGAGATCGGATATCAATCGTGGTAGAAACTCCGACGCTTCATGAACACTACGTTCCGATTCATCGTGCTCGAAGGAATTGATGGGAGCGGCACGACTACGCAATTAGAGTGCCTTGCGAAGCTCCTGCGGGCGGACGGCAATGCAGTTGTTACTACCAGCGAGCCAACCCCCGGCCCTGTGGGGCGTCTTTTGAGACAAGCACTCGAAGGCAGTCTTAGTCCTGACGTGGACGGTTGCTCACAATTCGACTGGGTGACCCTGGCATTGCTATTTGCCGCGGATCGAGCCAATCACGCTCAGTCCCTGATTGTCCCGACATTGGCTCAGGGTAAAGTTTTGCTTTGTGATCGGTATGATCTATCTAGTCGCATCTACCAATCCGTAACCGCCGCCGATCCCGAGGCAGCTTTGCCTTGGCTGTGCATTCTCAATGAGCGGGTACCGCGACCTGACCTAACCTTGGTCCTGGATATCGAGCCCGAGCTGGCCGAGAAGCGACGCTCGACGCGCGGAGCCCCGCCGGAGCTATTTGAACAGAACCAGCTCCAGCGCAAATTGGCACGGGCCTATTGCGAGGCCGAGAAGTATGTACCGAACGACCGCCTGAAGCACATTCCGGGTGAACTTTCCATAAGCGAAGTTACGGAAAGGCTTTATGCGGCTTGCCAAAGCGGGGTGGGGTAACTTGCGCAAAAAGCACAATTGGCGGCATAGTCCAGACGTGCGGTCGCCATGGCTATTGCTCATTTGTTTGTTTGTCGCCTGTGGCGGTTCGTCACAGGGCACAACCGTTACGACTGTCGCGAAGCCAAAGGCCGTTGCGCACGCGCCAACGGTGCCTGCGCGACCCAGCAACACGCTTTATCGCGACGAGGTCGAGAACGTCAAACGAGCGGGCCTAGGTCATTTCTTCGAACTTGTCGACCTGGAGCCAAAGGGCGATATCGACGGGCAGGGCAGGCTGAGCGGGTTTCAGGGTTTTCAAATAGTAACACTTAGGCCAGCTACGGAATGGCTATCATTCGATTTTGCGCCGGGCGACATCCTTACACATATCAATGGCGTGTCCGTTGAGCATTATTCTACTTGGTTCGAGCAATTCGAAGCACTATCCACAGCGGATCAAATTCGCGTCGATATTATCCGCGATGGCACGCCCAAGGCTGTAATCGTAAAGATCGTGGATCGATTTAAGGGCAAAGCAAGTGGCGCAACCTCGCATTCGGCCGCTAGCGCGACACAACCACCTGCTACTTCTGCTGTGCCCGAGAAGCGGAAGAACTAGAGCAGATTCTCGCACGGGCCTGTTGCGATGTTGAATTTAGCCTTCTGCACTATCCAATGGATCTCGAGGATACGCCTTTGGACTTAGTCGGCCAATTCTAGCAAGTGATCCAGCGAATAGTCGAATTCAACTTGAGCACGATCCAGTCCTTTGATCGTAATGGGTGTGGTCCTCAACCTATGTATTTCGAGGCGCACGGTGCCGCGCGAAATTAGAAAATCCGGTGGTAGGCGTCCCCTGCCAGCCGTGTCAAGGAAGGCGCAGGTAACGTCGTTGGGCCTGTCTGGGCTCTTGACCTCGATCAAGAATTTGTCTCCGGCTTGTCCCGGGCTCCACGTCACGTCAACGCCGATACCTCGCGCGAGTCGTGTAACTTGACCAAGATTCATTCCTTCAAGTGTGACGTTCGAAGGTTCTTGCGGTGCCCCCGCATCGATTCTAAAAGCCGGAATATTTTGCGCTCCTCTAGCGACAATCGAATAAATGGACGACGGTGGCAGGGGATCCGAGGACAGATCGCGAGTCGTATACACGACGCCCGCGATGAAATCCGTGACAGTTGGGAAAGCTTGCCTTGCCAGTGGGCTCGAACGGGTACCGGCAATTAGCGTGACATCGCCAACGTCGAGCATTTCCACGTGTTGAACTGGCACCGTCGCCTCGGTCGCAGTTGCCGCATAGTCGACTCGTTCACATTGGCCAGGCTCTGGGGACGTTGGGGAGAGCCCCACCATGCGAACTACGTTACGTGAATCGAGCGTGGCCGGAACCCGAAGTACGCTCATTAGTACGTTGGCCTGATCACCGATCGATGCGTTTGAGGATCGCGTTCTCTGCAATTCGACGACGGCATGTGTCACGGTCGGAATATTGTTAGCTGCTCGATTGTCGTCTCCCGATGACGAACACGCCGCTGTGCCAAAAAAAAGAAGCGGCAACGCGAAGCGACAGTAAAGCAGCACGCAGCGATCGTACGATTGCGCGATTATGCGGGCAAGTGATCGGGCGCGCCGCAACCGGCAGCGGCATTGGTTGTGGCGAAAAACCTCGGGAATTCCCGGTGGTCAGCGCATTTCCCAGATAATTGCAGCCGCGGGCGTAAGCGAGATTGCGGAAAGGGAAGCGGAGCCGCCAACAATGCCGCCGGGACTACCGGACATCGAGCCGCGCGCACGGCTTTCGCCAACGCTCAGTTCCATAGCTACGAACAGCGGGCGCAGTCCCATGGCAAGGCCAACCAGTCCCCCCAGCGTCATGGCGTTTGCATTGAAGTCTGCTTCGGATGTCGTCGATGCGGATGCGAAGGAGAGCGTTCCGTATGCGTGCTCATAGCTCGGTCTCAGGCCAAACCAGACCCGAGCAATGTCCGCTGAACTGCGCCAGCCAAGAATCACGGGTGCATCGAACGCAAATGAACGAGTTCGTGACGTGTCGAGGCCCGCAATGGGTTCTGAGGCGCCGAACGTGCTAGTCGAACTGGATTCTCCCGAAGACGGATGGGCGAGGCCCAATCCTGCACCAAGTCCAACGCTCAACGCCCAATGTCCGAAGAGCATTGCATGCCGAGCGTCAATTCGCGCGCGGTGCCCGGTGTAAGTGGCTCCAGTCTCGCTTTCGCTACCCAGGCCGAGCCGCATGCTAACCCACGGGAACAGACCCGGAGACCAAAGGGCTGCCGCGACAGCGGGCGCCGCCGTTAGGGCTGTGGCGGGCAGACCCGCTGCGGTCGCAGCGCGTGCCTTATCGACCTCTCGGTTGGCTTCTCCGCCCACCCAGTTCGATCCCATCCCCGCGGAAAGCGACGTCACCCCTGGGGGAAGGACCTGGGCCGGATGCAATAGCGGCAACCCACCCCCGCAGGACACGCTGCCTAGCGCGAATACCGCTGCACCCAATACGGCGCGAGAGTTAAAATGCAGACCCCGAGCGGGACATGCAGGCGTCGTAACGGCAAAGTTTACGGCAGCAGCGCTGAGTTTCACGCGTTCTTGCGGAAACGTGAAGGATACTCATTCTTGTCAGCGCGTTCTTTCAGCTGTGCATCTTCGGGATGCAATTTTAGAGCACGCTCAAGTAATGCAGTTTCCGCCTCGACTCGATCCGTGTCAGGAATGCAGCATTCGACAGGGCACACGGCTTGACAGGCCTCCTGTTCATGAAAACCGACGCATTCGGTGCAAAGTTCGGGGTCGATAATGTAAATGTCGTCGCCTTCAGATATGGCTTCGTTCGGGCACTCGGGCTCGCAAGCGCCGCAATTGATGCAATCTTGGGTAATTTTTGTGGCCATGGGATCCGGGATCTTTGCCGTGGAAATTGGCGGCAGCGCCGGTGTCTTAGAGGCAAGCTCTGGGGGTGTCAACCGCTACCGGCTATTCGGCTGCTTCTGGGCACAAATCATGCGACAACGTGGTAAGGTCGCGCCACCTATGAACGACCGCCGGACCCTTGGATTCTTGGCCGCCGCATTTTTGCTTATCGCGTCGGGGTGTAGCGCGGACATCGGGGATAGCTGCACAACGTCAACCAATTGCTCTCAATCGGGCGATCGCGCATGCGACACTTCGATGCCGGGTGGTTATTGTACGATTTTCAATTGCGAGCCCGATACCTGTCCAACCGAAGCCGCATGCGTTGCATTTCGTCAGTGGCCATCCACCGTTGCTGCCTGCCAGGACCCAAATGACACTCGAATGCTTAGGACCTTCTGTATGGTTCGCTGCTCGAAAAATAGCGATTGTCGAAGTGGTTACATTTGTGCGGACATAAATGCGGCGGACAACCCGTGGGGCGCATCCTTGACCGACGTCGGAAACCGCGACGGACGTATCTGCATTGTCTCGGGGTCGTCACCACAAAATGCCGATCAACCCGACGGCTATTGCCAAACTATCCCGCACGATTCCGGCGTGCTTTCTCCCTATGATGCCGGCATGCTTATTTCCGACGTGCAACCAATCGGGGACGCTTCGGCAAATAGTGGGGATGCTGCAGCGGACGCGTCGACTTCAAGCGGGCAATGATTCAAGAGTTCGGGTTGCCTGACCAGCGAACGCGCGGTCGTAATTGGGCAAAGCCTTTGTGGGATGCATGGGGTGTAGCGCTAAGCGCATTTGCCGTTCTCGTCATCTTTGCAACGCTCGTGTTTCTTGCATTGCGACTATTGCCCGGCGATCCAACGGAACTAATTCTCGGCGATCAGGCGACAGCTGCCGAGCGGGCTCAAATGGCCTCAAAATTGGGCTTCAACGCCTCATTGCCGGTTCAATATTTGCGTTATCTTGCCGGGTTGCTTCGGCTCGATCTCGGAGCGTCATTNNGCAGCGCTACTGTCCGTTGGACCCTGGCTCGGGAAATTTCGCAGGCAAATGCATTCGGCAATTCTTGTCGTAGCTGCGACCCCGCTCCTGGCCTTTGCTCCGCTCGCCACCTGGATCTTTGCCGTAAGACTTGCATGGACACCGTTACCGGGGGACCCAGAAAATGGTGCGTGGGGATTGCTATTCGCGGCGGCGCTGTTGTCGTTGCCACTCGGAGCTCAGGTAGCTCGAATCGGTCGTGCGTCACTCATGGAGCAAGTGGGTGCTCAATTTCTGGACGTAGCACGGGCCAAAGGGGCATCCCCGGTCCGGGTCTGGTGTCTTCATGCATTGCCCGTCGCGGCCGCGCCAATCCTCGTGGTACTAGCCACACAATTGGGTGCTCTGCTCGGCGGGGCGGTAGTTCTCGAACGGTTTTTCGAGCGACCCGGTCTCGGGACATTGATGTTGGAAGCCTACGCGGCGCGAGATTTTCCAGTCCTTGAGGCATCGATCATAGCAGCAGGTCTACTGTTCGTCGTCGTTCAAGTCGCAGCCGCCGGTTGCATCGGCTTTCTGGATCCACGGGGGAACAGGTCATGAAAGGTCCAACCCGGGTGTCAATTGTCAGAGCATTGGCCCCGCTAGGACTGCTGCTAATCGGTAGCTGGTCCGTTATTGGTTTCACATCTGGGAATGCCGGTCGATTCATGCTTGAGCAGGCGTGGTGTCGGCCAAGCCTCGGTCATATCCTTGGATGCGCCGATGGGGGTGTCGATGTAGCAAAGTTCATCGCCTTCGCAATTGGTTATGTACTTCTATTGGCGCTTAGCGTGGCGGTCATTGGCGCTATCTTGGGAACTGTTCTAGGAGCAACGGCGGCTTTTTTGGGCGGTGCATTCGAGCAGTTGCTGCTCAAGACTTGTGATCTCGTCCAGGCATTTCCGAATTTCCTGCTAGCTCTCGCGGTGTTGGCTGCAGTCGAGCAACCCAGGCGCTGGCATATCGGTGCTGTATTCGTATTAACGGCTTGGGCTGGTTTTGCTCGCCTGGCGGCGGTGCAATCTCGCAAATTGGTGATTGCGGAGTTCGTTATTGCAGCGCGCGCTTTCGGAGCGTCACGCAGCTCGATACTCCGGAGGCATATCGTGCCTCACGTGCTCGGCCCGGTCGCGATTCAGGTGGGAACAGTTGCCGCCGGAGTTGTAATTGGCGAATCTGCGCTCGCATTCGTGGGTCTCGGGCCAGCCGACGGGATAAGTCTTGGCGTCTTGATTGAACAGGGCGCCGTCAGCATGTTGCGAGCGCCACATGTCCTCGTCTTTTCGGCCTGTGCAGTAGCCTTGGCAAGCGGTGCTTGTCAACTGGCCGCCGAAGGACTCCGGCTATGGGTTCGCCGGTCGTAAGTGCTAACGTGTGCTCCAATTCTCGAGACTTGAAATGCCGGCTGAATTTGGACCTTCTCTGCTCGTACGTCGACTCGAGGCGGCGCTGCGCGACATTCAATCGTCCAGAGTTCAAGTTCGACGCGCTGCGGCTAGGGATCTGTCGCAGTATATCGATTCCTCCGCTCGAACTCGAATTGTGGGACGCCTGGAACAATTGGCAATGGAGGATGCGGATATCGAAGTACGAGTGCAAGGTGTATTGGCATTGGCCGATGGCGGTGCGGTGGAATCTGTTGGGTTGCTGGTCAACTTGGCGCGTGCCGGCGTGCCACGGATCCGCCAGATTGCGTTACTCGCTCTGGGGGAGCTCGCTGAACCCGGGTCCGCACAGGCTGTCGAAGTTGCCCTCGAAGCGGTTGAGTCTGCGCTTCCGGGACTCCGGTATCAGGGCCTCGTTACGCTCAAGAACCTGCAACAAGGGGCGGTACTCGGGCTAATCATATCCAAAACGGTCGATGATGATTCTGAAGTGCGCTGGGTAGCGATTCGCTTGATCGATGAGCTATGCTTCCCCAACGCAAGTCGAGATTCAATCTCCCGGGTGCTCGAGGCGTGGGATGCTGACAATACCCGGAAACTGCAATCACTGCTCGAGGACCCGGACAGGCGTGTAGCAGTAGCCGCAACTCTACTGTTGTCCCGGCTCGGCGTGGTCACGGCCATCGATAAGCTGCCAACTCTCTTGTCAAAGGCTTCGCACAAACTCGACCCGCAAGACGAAGAAGCGGCTATCGAGATTATTGGACAGTTGGGTTTGAGTCACGCAAAGCCCGAATTGGAAAGGCGTGCCTGGCGACTACTCTGGGAGGCCCCCACTACTTGGCCCGCACGCGTTGCACTGGCTCAGCTGGGTGATCCGCGCGCGCGACAATCGATCTTACAGAGCCTTTATTCCAACTCCCCGCTCAAGTGCGCAAGGGCCATTGAAGCTATCGGCAAGATTGGACTCGAGGAAGGTCGAGCGCGGTTGCAGCACTTGCTAGCCAACCCCGCGGGTTACGACGTCGAGACTATTCGTACCGCACTAGACCGACTCAATTCCGCGAAACAGCCGCGCTAGAATAGTGGGGACGCGTCCCATTAGACTCGTGCGCCCTGAGTCAAACGAGGGAATATTTAGCCGTCGTGGTCGCAGTAGTCCCGAGGAGTACGGTGGCGACTTGTCGTTGGTTCGGTTGTCGAGTAGATGCGGATTATGGCTAACGAAGCATTTGAAGCAATTGTCCTCGGAGGGGGGCCCGGGGGCTACGTCTGCGCAATTCGTCTCGCGCAACTGGGCATTCGGACCGCTTGCGTCGAAACCGAACAAGTTGGTGGCGTCTGTCTAAACTGGGGCTGTATCCCCTCCAAGGCGCTCATCAGTAACGCTCATCTTTACACGAAGGCGAAGCAGGGTGCCGGCCAGGGCCTCAACTTCTCTGATGTAAAGATAGACGTAGACGCCATGCAGAAGTGGAAGGATGGAATCGTCCACAAGCTTACGTCCGGTGTTCGCGGTCTGCTCAAGTCAAATGGGATAACTCTCGTCGAAGGGTACGGCAAACTTCTGTCCGCTAGTCAATTGGAAGTCA
>PMCK01000575.1 GCA_003154095.1 Myxococcales bacterium
GTTCAAGCGCTGCCGGCTGGATTGGATTGCTGATGCTCGGCTGGTGGCTGCGGCGGCGCAGCCCGAGTGCCAAGTAGTACGCAGTGTGGCGCCTGGTTCGGGCGCGTGATTGGCTTATTTTTCAGTGGCACGCTATTGTTGCGGGCAATGAGCGACCTGCTGAAGATTCGGCCATTCAAGGAATATGTGCAGCGAGAACGTGAGTTGCCCTTGCTCGAGATATCGGGTCGGATTCAGGCGGACCAATTCGTCATTTCGGCATTGGGCTCTGAAATTAACTTGGAAACGGTTTCGATTGGAGCGGATAAGTGGGGTGCCTTTGCTTTTGTAAAAGCACACGAACAAAGGCTTGCCAACGGGTTTCAAGTTCGAGTCGAAATTGAGCCCGATCAGGATATGCCACCGGGAGCAATGATTCAGGTCTTTCTTGAAGGCGTATCAAGTGAGGTAGCCAAGGAACTTGCCCGAATACATGGCTTGGAACTTGGCAATGTGAATCTTCGGACACCTCACATACGAAGCTTCTCAGTTCACTTTAGCCACAGTGGGATTCCAAATGGCATGAGCAGCTCGTATATCGACGAAGGGAAAGTTCCTGCCTTCAACTGAGTTGTTAGATGGAGACGAGACTCACCAGTCGCAATTACCGTTGAGGCAAGACCCGCAATAGCTGCCAATACAGCAAGTTTGTCCCTTGTTGACAATTTCAGACGGGGGACATACGCCGGTGGTTGGAACGCATGCAGGTTGGGAGGCGCAGGGCCCTGGATCACCGCAATTGATTTCAGGTCCTGTGCACACGCCGTTTTGGCAGGATTCGTTAGTGATGCAAAGATTACTATGGGCGCATTGCGTGTTATTGGGCTTCGCTGGATTTGTGCAAAGGCCCGTTGCCGGATCGCAGGTTCCACCTGTATGACATTGGTCAGATGCCGAGCAAGTCTTCGTTGCTCCGCCCGAGCATTGGCCGGAATTGCAGACCTCTCCGGTCGTGCAAGCGTTGCCGTCGTTAAGGGAAGCAATTGCGTTGTTCCCTCGTTTGGCGTGAACCTACGAAAATCGCGCGGCTTGTCGGCAACCTCAGTAAATACTACTGAGGCGTTCCCCGGGCGGGTGGTGGTCAAATTCCTGTTGCAACGCAAAATCTACGCTGTTCCTTTTTGTCATGACGGCACGCGTGCGACTGTTCACGCCGCGATTAAGAATCGAGTATTGACAACGGTCGTCGATCTAACAGCCGCGCTACCGGCCGCAGCCCTGCGAACGCGCCCATTTGCAAAGCAAGTTAGCGAGGCGAGTCCGCAATGCATTGGTGCAATATTCCGAGGACAATATTTACTCGAGTGGGGTCTTGGGGCACCGGTATTCAATGCGAGTTTTCGGCAGGTAATGAGCGATTGAACTGAACTAATAATCAGTATAATATCTACTGATGCTGCGGCCACTCACGCAATCGAATCCACACAATCGGTGGCAGAGTGCTCGGGTTGAATACGATTTGGGCGAGGCACCGCAACAGTCTCTGCAGGTTTACGTCGATGATACAGCGAGTATTCTCGCAGAAAATCAGAGTCCAGATATTCCGTTTCGATTTAGCCTCAACCCGTACCGGGGCTGCGCGCATGGTTGCGCCTATTGCTACGCACGCCCATCGCACGAGTACCTTGGTTTTGGCAGTGGTACGGACTTCGAACGTAAAATCGTGACAAAACCGCGCGCAGCCGAGCTATTGCGGACTGCGTTCGAGCGCGACAGCTGGCAAGGTGATTGCCTGATGCTCAGCGGCAACACGGATTGCTACCAACCTCTGGAAGCTGAGCTTGAAATAACCCGGCAATGTTTAGAGGTATGTGTCGAGTACCGCAATCCGGTTCATCTCATCACCAAGAGCGCTCTTATCGAACGGGATCTAGACCTCTTGCGGCAACTGAACGAACACGCCTCCGTTGGGGTGACATTGTCGGTAACCTTCTGGGATCCGGACGTGGCTCGCGCGATTGAACCCTATGCGCCGACCCCAGCCCGAAGAATCGAAACCATCCGCCGTCTAGCCCTTGCGAATATTTCGGTCGCGGTCAATGTAGCTCCACTAATTCCCGGGTTGTCGGATCGTGACTTGATTCAAATCCTGCAGGCGGCGCGAGACGCAGGTGCAATATCGGCTAACGCGATACTCTTGCGGCTGCCCGGGTCCACGGCAACCGTATTCAGCGACCGGCTACGTGAAGCCCTGCCAACAAGGGCCGACAAAACGCTTGCGCTGACGCGCGAGATGCACGGTGGCAGGCTGAATGATCCGCGCTTTCACTCCCGCATGAGCGGAGAGGGGTGCTACGCTGCGGCGCTCGTCGCAATGTTCGAATCCACCGCGAATCGGCTGGGGTTTGGCGAATTACCTTCTCCGCGTGATACCTTTTGCCGCCCACGGTCCACGCGGCAATTGGAGTTGTTTGATCACACCGTGAACGATTCATCGTGAGAGGTGCGTTATGCCTGCTGTGATCCCACCTAAAAAATCGATTCGCACGTTCAAGAGCGACGTTTTGTTCGAAGCGTGGCTAAAGGCAAACCACGCGAAAAAGGGCGAATTGTATCTTCGCATCTACAAAAGGGATACGGGGGTCGCGACTGTTACGTACGCTCAAGCGCTGGATGTGGCGCTGTGCTGGGGGTGGATCGACGGCATCCGTAAGGCTTATGACGACAAGTCCTTCTTACAGAGGTTTACCCCGCGAAAATCGAAGAGCCGCTGGTCGCAAATGAATCGCGAGCACGTAGCGCGGCTAATTGCTACAGGTCGGATGACGCCGGCGGGGCAGAAACAGGTCGACGCAGCCAAGGCCGATGGTCGTTGGGAAGCGGCCTACGCATCTCCCAGCCAAGTTTCCGTCCCTCCGGATTTGATGGCGGCTATTGAGGCGGAACCCAAGGCTTTCGAGACATTTCGACTATTGAATCGGCAGAACGTCTATGCGCTTGCGTACCGAACACTACACGTCAAGACCGCTGCGGTGCGCGCCAGGCGCATCGAGCAATACGTCGAGATGCTCAAGCGAGGGCAATCGATTCATCCCAATGGCGCAAGGAAAGAAGGCGCAATCGCGAACACGCGACGAACCGCGGGGGACATCGGGAAAAAGACCCATCCTGCGAAAGCGAAGAGCACAACGACGGTGCTGCAGAATAAGCGTCGCACGAGTCAGGGGGTGGCTGTCCGCGTACGCCGATAATTGGGGTCATTGGGGGGCAAGAGTTCGCGCAATAGGCCATCGCGTTGCTAGGCCGACGAACCAGTGCGTGCTCTGGGGGACACCGCAGTTGGACGAGTCGCGACGTCTATGTCAAAAGCGGCCCATGGCAACCAAGAAGAAGACCGAATCGACACTCCGCGGAGCCGCCCTCATCAAGAAGGCAATCGCGGCCGCTGAAGCCAATGGCACAATTGAAAGTCCAGAGGCCGTGCCCGCCGGTGCTCTCAAAAAGCTGCGTCTGCCGAACGACGAAAAGCTCTCGCCGGCACTCAAGGAGTTGCTCGCATTCGACTCGAGTTGGCTCGGTTGGGACATAGACGAAGAGGATCCGGAGCTCGAACCCCTGGCCATCGACGAACTGATTGAGCAGGAATTCGGTGAAGATTTCGTGAGTCAATTCGGTGAAGCTATCGAACTATTGCCAGAGGATTGCATCCTTATCGGAGAGGGGGCCGATGCAAAACGCTTTTTGTACGTGGGCACTCCGGATGACAAGGGTGAATACGCTGTCATCACGCTGGCAACGGACGACGGTTGCTGGGTGGGTGGTTTTGTTCCCTTCGATGTTTGGGCCGCGCAGCAGCTGGGTGCTCTTGAGAAGGAAAAGCACCATGGCTATGTTCCGCAAGAATACGAGGCGCTTTGCAAGGCGCTCGCCGAGGCCAACAGCGACGGAAGAGTCAACTTCAAGTCCGAGACTCGCGCCATCGAACGTGACAAGGACTCGGATGACAAAGACGATGATGACGAGGACGACGAAGACGAAGACAAGGAATGATTGGGACGGCATTGCGAAAAGGGCCAATTAGGTCCGTCGCTTCCCGCCCGCATTTGACCCTCAAATCCGTGGATGCGCGGGATGCCGTTTTGCTTGTCGGAATGGTCCGAGCAAGATCTACTGTGAGCAATTATGGTCCCATCCCCGCGACGAATCGCTCGTGGAGCTGGTTATTGGTGCCCTCGAAATTACCATAGCAGTGGTATGACCCTTCGGTCACACCCACATTTCCTGATATTTCAGCCTCAATAGTGATGGGGGTGATTTCGCAAAGGCTGCAAACGGTCGATAGGGAAAGGTGAAGGAGCACCGAGTTCGAACATGTACGGTTCACTGAACGTCCTCGTTAGCGAACATCGAATCATCGAGTCTGCGATGAACCGCATTGAGGCCGAATGCCAAGCAATGGTGAACGGTGTGACCAACGGCGCCAGGCAAAAGGCTGGACAATGGGTGCACTTCATTCGGACATTTGCCGACAGCATGCACCACGGCAAAGAAGAGAACATTCTGTTTGCCGAAATGTGCAATCACGGGTTTCTGCGAGACGTTGGACCCATCGCTGTCATGCTCAATGATCATGACCAGTGCCGAAATCTGACCTGGCAACTCGCGGAAATAGCGCAAGGTGAGGGACCTGTGAGTGATGCTGAACATTACCGATTGCTGACTGCTGCTCAAAGCTATTGCCGACTATTGCGCGCTCATATTCGAAAAGAAGATAACGTTCTGTATCGTATGGCTTTGCAGCGGCTGGATGAGTCAGTCCTCACGAAGGTCGCCCTTGATTTTGCGGCGATCGATCAATCATTCAGCGTTGACCTTCGCCAATCGTTAGTTGCTTGGGCAACCGGAGACTCGATGGATGCCAGGACCGGTATACCGTCTTGCAGTCACTCCCAATGCACGACAGGTTTAGCTGGGCTCTAGTCTCATTTCGTCCAGTCACTCGACGTGTGATTGGACGGAGAACCCGGCTCACGCTCTACGTGGCGGATGCTTTTTCGGCAGTTTACGGAAATCCGAACATCGTCCGACGAATATTCGCTACACTCGCGATCGATGCGAGTCGAACTACTCCTTTCATTGCTGCTTTTGGGTTGTGCGGCTCGTTCAAGGCCCGTACAACCAGTTCCACAAGCAAAATCTGGAAGCCCCGTGGCATTGGCGAATCAGACAATTGCTCCGCCAGCCGCACTATCGTTGAACGTTCGACCTCCAGCGGACGTGCTGGTAAAAGCCCACAGCGCCTTCGCGTCTGCGTACGAAAAAATGAGTGTCACGGATCCACGTCCCCTGCGGGAGTCACTTGAAGGGCTATTCAGGGAATTCCGCTGGCAGTTACCCGTGCCTCGAGGTGTCGAGGCGCCAAGCGCGATGTTGAACAATTGCTCCTTTTCTGCAGACAGACGCATCTTTGTATTCTCCGATTCGGAATCGATGGTTCTCGCGGAAACTGCAGCTGGGCGTCCGCTCGGTTATGCCGTCAGCAAGGACGAGGGGCTTTCCAACGTAGTCATTGCTTCGGACGCTTCGATAGTCGTCAGTGTCGAAAGATCGGCGCTCATCGTTCGTGAAACGCCTTTGTTGCATGTTTTGGCTCGAATTGCGGTTCGCGAAGGTGCCCCCTTTACCTTTCTCAACGCCGAAAAAATCGTGACAGTGCGCCTGGGAAAAGGCGATACTCCTGACGATGAAATCGTCGTGCTCGAGGCTCGATCAGGGCGAGTCGTTCAGTCGCTACAGTTGACGGTGCCCGTTCCCGATGCCGGGCTTTCGCGAAAGATATCCGGGCTGCCGAGGGGCAGCTCTTGCCCCGACGACGAAACCTGCGCAAAGCAGGAGTTAGAACCCGAACCGGTGGGTCGTCGCGTTGAGGAACTAAAGACAGCTGGCGATATTGTGGCTGCTGCGTGGCGCGGCGGTTCTACGACGCTGCACAGAATTTCCGACGGTAAGCTGATCGGAGCCTATCGACCTCGTGGCGAGACGTGGAAGCCCGGTCTAGTTGCACTTCTGGCCAAGCCCGCCCGAGCCGCCTTGGCCACCTCACCGAAAGTCCTTGGAAATCTTGGTCCGCCGCTGAGTGTCACGGCGCTCGTAGACCTCGAAACCGGTCGCGTGAGCTCGCTGCTCGAGGAGTGCCGTTGGGTAACGGACATTGCGTTTTCAGAATCGGGCGACCAATTGCTAGTGGGCGATTTGCGTCGCGCTTGCATACATGACGCGCACAGCGGCAAATTCGTGGCAAGAACCGCCCCCGTGCGTGAAGCCTGGGACGTAGATGACGACTTACAAGACACATTGATCTCTCGCCTCGGGGCGTCACGCTGGTTTCTCGCGACCGCTGACGGTTCCTGGGCAGTCGTTGCGGCGGCTGGTGGCAAACTCGTGACCAAGGGATTTGGCAGTGATCTGGCTATTATCGATGGTGATCGACTTTACGCGATCAATACGAGCAAGAGCACAGAGGAACTCGTCATCGTTGGGCCCAATGAACTCAAGCGGCGCCCACTTACTGCAAGCGAGCAAGGGCACAATACGATTCCACCCGAAGCCGTCGATTCTCCGGCTGCCAAACGACTAAGAGCGCTGGAACTAGTCCTCAAGTCAACCTGTTCACTCTGGGGGTTTCGAGTGCCCGCCGAACTATGTGCAACACAGGTGGGACGCTGAAGTCGCGCACTGTTACATGTGGCCTATCGACGAATTGGACCGACCATCGTAAACTCTCGCGTGGTCGCCACTCGCGACGAATTTGCTGAATGTGAGGTAACCATGAAGTTCATCGCGCTCTTCAGGGGAATAAACGTAGGCGGCAAGAATAAGCTGCCTATGAAGGACCTTATTAGGGTATTTGCTGAACTTGGGTGCGTTGACGTAGCTAGCTACATTCAAAGTGGAAATATAATATTCAAAGCGCCGGCGGACTTGGCGCGCCGTGTCCCGACCCTCGTGGCCAAAAGGATTCACGGTACAATGGGTATGACAGTGCCCATCGTGTTGCGATCGTCGAAGGAGCTAGAGGAGGTGAGTCGTAATAATCCTTTTCTGAAGACAGCCATTGATTTTACCAGGTTACACGTGGCGTTTCTGGCAGATCTCCCAAGCTCGATACAGGCCTCGTCTTTGGACCCCAATCGCTCGCCACCCGACCGTTTCGTCCTGCGCGGGCGCGAAATCTACTTGAGCCTTCCCAAAGGTGTTGCAAAAACTAAGCTCACGAATGCCTACTTTGACTCAAAGCTCGCGACGGTGAGTACGCTCCGTAACTGGAATACGGTGCAGAAGCTAATTGAACTATCCCAGTAGCCAAGTGCCGCAGCGACATGAAAGCCAATAACCGGCATAATTTGCGCATGCGCGGTCGGTCTGCTTCAGTTTGCTGGCTGCCGAGCTCGGCATACGCTATTTTGCCCCCGTAACACGAGTGAGGTGCAGGATGGGAACGCGGGAATTCGAACGGGTCGTGACGGCCCTATTGTGTGTTTGGTCCGGGCTTGGCTGCAATGAGACGAAAAAGGAGCAGCCTCAGGCGCAAGCTTCGGCGGCCGCTGCAGCACCTAGCCCCGCAACGCCGCCACAAGTTGCCGAACCTGCGCCGGAGGGCTGTAAAGCAAAAGGCGACAAACCCTTTCAAGTAGGTTCGGTGCTCGGCGATTTGTATGGATTTGCTGGCGACGCGAACCATCTGTACACTGCAACCTGGCAAGTGTACGGGGGACGCGGCGATATCACGAAGATTCGAAAGGACGGACAGGGTTCACAGCCGCTCACTTCCCTAAAGCTCGAGCCCCGCGGTCTGGCGCTGGACAATGACAATGTTTATTTCACGTCCGGCATCCGACTCAATGGTGTCCCCAAGGCAGGCGGAACGGTAAGCACATTGGATGCACAATTTTCGTCACAGAGTATCGCTGTCGACGACAAGGCAATTTATGGCGTTCCCGGCAATTACGGTCCCTATGATCGTCTAGCTAAAATTGGCAAAATGGGCGGGGAATCCACGGAAATTGCCTCCGCAAAGCGTCCCAAGCTGAGTACTACTCCCAATGGCTATAGCTCAATGGCGCTGGATGATTCGGGTGTCTATGTGGCTGATTCTGGCAACGGTAGGATTCTGAAGTTTCCCCTCGCGGCGGGAAAACCTCAACCCTTGGCGACAGGGTTGAAGAAGCCTTTCGATTTGGTCATCGATGGTTCGAACGTGTACTTCAGCCTAGCCGGTGGTGAGTTGATGATGGTCGCAAAAGCCGGCGGAAAGATAACCAAGCTTACCGCTGGGTTGACCGAAAGCGCGAGGATCGCTGCCGATTCGGCTGCCGTATATTCGACGATGGCAAGTAAGGATGGCGGGGCCAGTCTAGTCAAGGTGTCGCCGTCGGATGGCAGCGTGACAAAGATTGCACCGGTACCAGATTCTCATTTGGTATCAGCAGTCGCGCTGGACAAGGAATGCATTTATTGGGCAGAGCGGTTCGACGCAACGAAGAGCGTCATTTATGCCTTAGCTAGGTAGTGAGTTTTCTCCCATCCCTAACTCCTTCCTCGCAGGGATATTTCCTCCCCCTAGCCCCGCCTTTTCCGGATACTTCGCGATACGCGCATGAACTCAGTTGAAAAACCTTTACGGGACAATTTGCGTTACGGTCTTGAACTCGATCGGGAAGATCTTAGGGTCATTATCCAATAACGCGAAGTGAGCCGCGTACTACGGGCAACCCCGATGCCTTTAACCGGCTGCGCAGTTCTTGGGGCGGGCAGCGGTTGGCAAGTAGATCGAGGAAGCCTACGACAAGAGTGCGCGCCTCGTTCGGTGTTTCGCGGACTAGTTCAATGCGGAATCGCTTAACGCCCGCGGTGCGGAGGACGGATGCCTGATCGGCGGCGGATTGAGACACCCCGTGAAAAACCGTGTTGCGGCAGCCAATATCGGCTTCGACGGGTAAATTGACGCCCTTGCGATCGCGCAATGATACAACGTGGTGGTCGCAGGGTCTTCCACAGTCGCGGTGATCGCGACCGTCTGATAGCAGCGCGGCAATCACGCAATGCTCCATGTGAAAAAGTGGCATCGGGTGATGCAATACTACTTCCGCGTAGGCGCTGAGAGGTGAATCGAGCAGTGCTCGAAGCTGGGCCGCGTCCAGGTCAAAACTCGGCGTGAATGCATCCATTGCGCGGCTTAAGACGTCGAGGGCGGAAATCGTATTGGTCACGTTGATCGAAAAATCTGCGATGCAAACTGGCTTCCGGGCAGTAAGGTCGGGTGCAGGTTGAAGTGATTGAATGATATTGGACGTGAGGCTCCCAAGCGACCTGAGCAATAGAGCATCCGGCCTTAGCCCCACGATGTAAGCATCAATCTTCTCTTCCCCCGGTTTACGAATGCGCGGCAGCGCAATCCCAATTGGGCTCGAGTATTGTGAACGAAGTTCACGAATTGCTGGCCCGAGGCCTGTCACGGCCAAAAAATCGAGATATACCCCTGATGCGCCCGCCTCGAGAACTGCTTTTGCCTGCTCAACATTTCGGCAAGTGACGAACAGCCCTCCTTCGAGCGGCTTGCATGTCGGCCAATTCAACAAGGTTTCCGGATCAAAGTCGTATGCAATCGCATGCTGGAATCGCAGAGTCGTGGCAAGCAGCTTGACGGCTTCACGCCTCGCGCGGTTTAGCGATGATAAGGGCAGGGTCGTACCCTCTGGAATTGCTATCGTCAGATCAACCAGTTGATAAGGCGTGTCGCCGAGACGTGCGAGTTTTTCCCGAATGATTGAGTGCTCGAGTGGGGTTGTGACGGCGCGCTCAATTGGGTGATCCAGCAGCACCTCGACCTTGCGATGGTCGGGCATTTCGAAAGAGAGCAGGGGCCGCTCACCGAGCTCCCCTATGACTCGAGCCTGCACTGGGATCTTGCGGCAGGACGCAGAATTCAGACGCCTGAGGTCGCCTTCGAGAGTCGCCGAGCTCGTTCTGAACACTCGTCGCCCGCTCCAATTGCCCTCAACTAGGCGATCAGGACCGAGCCAAGCCCAAAGGTCGCTCGAGTTGTCGGCCTCACTTCGATCCTCGTTCGCTTCGCGAAGCTTCCAGATTCTTCCGCCGAGCTCATCTTCCCCGGCGCGCCCTCCTTGCACCAATATTCCATCGCCCAGTGTCAATCGGTGGTGCGTCTGCAATCTGAGCCAATTTCGATTTCCCATTACGGACGTTCCGTTGCAGGTCCCGACCTCGATCCCAATATGATCGCAGGTAGATCCATCCACCAATGATTGATGGTCAACCCCGTGCAAGAAGCCCAGCGACGGTCCACGCGAGTAGCATTGGGTCGATAGTTCTCGGTCTGATACGTCTGGTTCGGGGCCCTCGCCTAGAGCAGCCGCAAGCGCCAGCCGATAAAGACGGGTTGTAGCTGCGACATATTCTGGACTTTTTAGGCGCCCCTCGAGTTTTATTGCAGATATGCCTGACGCTAACAATTCCGGCATAATTCTGCTCGCGTCCAGATCCTTCGGTGATAGCAGATAGGCCCTATCACCGAGATCCCGCTCTACTCCGTCCACGACCAGGTCAAAGGGTAAGCGACAGGCCTGCGCACAGGCGCCTCGATTGGCGCTTCTGCCACCAATTGCTTCGCTGGTAAGACATTGACCAGAATAGGAGATACAGAGTGCACCATGCGCAAATATTTCGAGTTCTACGGACGCAAGATCCGCGAGTCCGCGGACCTCCTCGAGCGAGAGTTCCCTAGCCAATGTGACGCGGCTAACACCCAATTGAACCGCAAGCTCTATGCTGGCTTCGTCGGTACAGGTCATCTGAGTGGACGCGTGCAATCGGAGTGTTGGTACGATGCTTTTGGCGAGCCGAGCCACACCGAAGTCCTGGACAATTACTGCATCCACACAAGCTTCAGCGGCAGCCACGAGGATTTTTTGAACTTGCGAAAGTTCATTATCGAACACAAGTGTGTTGAGAGTGAGATACCCACGGCGACCTTGGTCGTGGATCTTGTTCATGACTGCGTTGAGGGATTGCAGTTCGAAATTGGTAGCTCGTGCTCTTGCGTTGAATCCCGAGTCGACCCCGAAATACACGGCGTCCGCGCCTGCGCTGAGGGCTGCATCGAGGCAGGCCTCGTCACCCGCTGGAGCAAGTATCTCGACGCGCCTTTTCATGCCGACTGACTAACGGTGTCGCGACGCCCCACCTGATGGTGCTTGCTGGCTGCTTGAACTAGTCCCCTCGTTCTGCTCCGCGCTTTCTCGCGACTGTTGAGGGGCTCCTGAGGAGGATACCCGCGTGGGTCCACGTCCATCGCGCGTTGCGCCAGGAGGGCCGCCGGCAATCCGCTGGGCTGCGGCCTCCAACACCGCCGAAATCCCTTGCCCAACATCTCGCTCGATCCGACTTGCGAGGCCCTGCCCAAAGTCTCGTTCGAGCCGCTTAGCACCGAAACGAAACTGGTCCCTCGCCAGGCGACGGCGCTCGCGATCGCGCTGCCGTTCTAGTCGGCGATTGAGCCTTTGCGGGTTGGGTGCGACGACTGCCATGAAATGGGACACTAGGCCTACACCCCAGCCGAGAAGGGGAAACAGTGCCCATGGAAAATGAGTGGTCAAGAAATTCAGAGTAACGAGCATCCCATTGACCATCAAGTACGGCACTAAGTGGTGAAAGAACCCCCGCCACTGTTGTTGGCGCAGTGTCGCCAATTCGGCGCGTGCCTGGCGCTCTTCAAAAACCTCCGATGCCGCGGACTCGATAGCTTCCGACGGAATTCCGACCTCGCGCGCCGCAGCCACTAGATCGGCATGCGTCAATTCGCCGCGCTTGTGCTCGCGCTCGATCGCTCGACCGAGGATCGCGTCAACTTCGTCTCTACTGTAACTGCGCTCAGTCATTGGCAATTCGCGCTACGCCGCCATGCTAGCATGGTGCTACCAACACAGCCACGGGCCACGCAGTTAGGCGCTCCAGGTTTTACACAAATGCGCCAATTTAGCGATGCTACTCGTGCTTCGGAATTATGAACTGAACCCGACGATTCTTGGCGTGGTTGGCTTCGGTGGTTGCATTGGGCACAAGTGGCTTCTCTGACCCAAATCCGGTTGCGGTAAGCCGACTCGAATCCACACCCAAAGCGACGAGAGCGGCCCGCACCGATCCAGCGCGCTGCTCGCTTAGACGTTTGTTATAAGTCGCGCTGCCGTCTTCGTCCGTATACACCTGGATCTCGACGCTGGTGATCTCCGAATGCTGCAGAAGGGTCGCTGCAATTTCTTGGACGATTCCCTGGGACTCATGTGAAATCTCAGCGGAAGTGTTGTCGAATCGCACTTGCGAAGAAACCTTCAAGTCCTTGGGCGTCACCGTTACATTGGGTTTCTTTGGCAGCTTGTGAAGCACAAGAGCCGCATGCTGCTCGACCTTCCTCTTGATTTCCATGTCGATGGTCATTGGCAAGTATCCAGTGGCCGTAATCAATATATGGACTTGACCGGCGGGTACATTCTCGACGCGAAAGCCTCCGGTTTCATTGCTTTGGAGTTCAAGCGAGCGATCGCGCTCGTCTCGTATCTTTAGGCCAGCCTGGGGAACTGGGGCGCCTGTGTCGGCGTCCGCTAGCGTTCCGTAAAGGGTACCGAGGGCGGGCGCCGCTTTGAGGCTGCACTTGACTTGTGAATTGCGGATCTCACCCTCTGTTGTTGGAGCATTTGCATCTTCTTTTCCAGCTTCCACGGTGACGGAGCAGTTACCGTCCTTGTACCCCTCTGCCGTAAGGAGCAACTTGTATTCGCCGGGCTTAATATTTCCAGATTCGAACGAGCCGTTAGCTCTGGAAACTAGTCCGGTGTAGTCTTGGCCGTCGAATTGGATCTGCGCGCGCGCAATGGGCTGAGACGACTCTTCATCAGTGACAGTTCCCTGAATATGGTACTCTGGCGGAGGCGGAACCTTGATGATTCGGGCCTCTGGCGCCTTCTGGACTGGGACTGGCGCTGAAACCGTATCAATCGCGTAGGCCAACCCCAAGTACAGATTCCAAGGTAATTCGGTAGTGCGTTCGTCGGTAAACGCGGAACCCGAGGTGCCAATGTCGAAGGCCACCGTACCACTCAGGCCATGAAATTGCGGAGTAACGCGAGTACCCAGGGTCAAGCGAGACGGCGTACCTGACATCCCGGTGGTCCGAACGAGGCAGACATCGCCGGCTGACAAGTTTCTAGTTATGCACTGGTATCCCTGCCGGTTGGATGCGACATCGACGGTCCATTCGGCAAATGGCTGNNTTTATTGATACCGAAGCCATTGCGCTCGATTCGTGTAATTGAGTGGTTGCGAGTCCTCTCGATGTTCTCTGCAATTTTGGACGAATTGTCGAATAGGTAACCAAAATTCAGGTGAAACCGCACAGGTACACGGAGTTTGGGATCCGTCCTGTTCGATAGATCAATCGTGCCCAGGGCTGCCAGCGTAACGTCAGCGGTATGAATGCCAATGTTTCCCGCGCTGTTGAGAAAACGGAGCTGACCGAGGCCACCTGCCGACAGCACGCGATCCGCTTTTCGCGGCGTAAAACCCTTTAGCCCGAAAAATGAATCCCCCAGCACTTGAATGACTGACGGATTGCCAAAATTGTCGGATTGTGCGTGCGAGTGAGTGCCAACGTTGGCTTCGAGGAACGGAAGCAAGGTTGCCGAAACTGACAAGTCCGCTCCTGTTCGACTTGCTGAGTCTTCGTTACCCTTTGCGTTGTTTGTTAGGCCGCAGGCACGCGGGTTCGGGCACAAGAACCCCGAGCCGGTGAAGTAGCTCGACAAGAAAGAAATTCTAAAGGTACCCGGCGCTCCCGAGTCCGCCGCCACTGTGTGAAGGAGTCCGGTCCCGCCCAATAGCGAATTGTACCTGTGCAGTGAGTAGTCGCGTTGCTGTTCCCAAACGACTTCGGGTTTTGCATCGGGCTGCGGCGTGGCCTTTGCATCGCCGTCTGCCGATTGTTTGATTGGGCTCGACGATTCTGGGAGGGTTTCTTGCGAACCAGTTGCCGTCTGGGCTTGGGCTGAGACTGCAACGCCAAGAGTCAAATAACAAGTGACGGTAAATTGCCCGAGTGTCCTCATTTTTTGCCTGCCTCTACGACTTCGCGCGGTGGTTGCGTCCGAGCGGGGAACCTACATTCCAATTGCCGACTTGTGCAAGTGGGTAGCGAAGGAAGTAAAGATGCCGCAGAGGTCACATTCCGGGCTCGCCAGGCCAACCGCGACTCACTCGTGCGCTCTGGGATTGGGTTGCCACAATGCGCCTCGATATTGATTCAGCTTTGGGTGAGTCAGGCAAAGTTGACCTCGGCGGTCAGTTTGCGCGAATCCGCGCTTGCTCTTGAGAAGTCCAAGTTCAATAACGGGCCAATGGGCCGCTTCGGTAGAGCTGTCCCGGGTCTTTGCCACCCTTCTGCCAGCTGCTCTCAGGTGAGCCGAAGGAGCTCTACCCAGCGCCACTCGAAGAAAATGATGCAAAACAAAGATTTCTTAGCTGGGCTGAGTGGATTAAGCCTGGTTCGTTACACTGGTCTAAGCAGATTCGGTAGTAGTGGGCACAAGCCCACGGATCCAGAATCCCCTCCAGGATAACCTTATGAACGACCGAAGCGTAAAGCCTAAGCAGGCGGTAGTAGCGAAGGAAAAGGGTCGGCCACGGTCCGGTGAGTACGCGCGCACGTCAAATGTGGATGATGAGTTTCACGAGTTCTTCAATCGAGGCGACATCGGTGAGTACGAAGGCGGAGTTGCCTATTCACAACCGCCGTCCCGATTGCTGCCAGAACCAGAAGTAGATGAACAAATAGTAATTACGGATCCGTCGCGCCAACGGGCACGACGGGCGTTTTTTGGTCGAGTGGTGGCAATCATCGTGGGGGCCTGCGTCGTATTGCTAGTCACCGCCGCCCGATTTAAGCCTCAAGACATCAGGAAAGATAACAACACGCAGCACGCCTCAGTTCAATTTCCGCAGACCGAGGAAGTGAAATTGTCACCGCCACCGAAGGAACAACCCCGTGCACTCCCGTTGGTCCCGGCTGTGACCACTGTTGTGTCGGGGCTCCCTCAGACGGCAATAGTTGCAGCTCCTTCCCCACCCGAGGCCAATCAGCCGCAATCGCCTGCACCAGGCGAAAAGCCGCTAGCGGGCAAGACAGCCGCGGAGGGGGCCAAGAACTCTGACTTGCCGAGAGTCGAGATCACGCACCCGCAAGCAAAGCAGGCGTCTCCTACGGCAGCCCCCGCCGCGAAGGTTAGTAGCGGCCCAGCCGTGCCATCGAAGCTTGCACAGAAATCGAAAGCCATAGCGACACGGGAAGCTCAACCACCTGCAACGGGTGTTTCAAAACCCGTTAAGGAGTCAGTGGGAGCATTCCCGGTCGACTAGACGCTCGTCATGCCGGAGGCGGCACGGGCGGCGGCGGTGCACCCACGGGAGCTCCGGGCCGAGCGAAATCGTATTCGAACGTTGCATTGCCGTCGCGCTGGTCACCCGGGTTTAGAACAAGCCCGTTGATGGCCGTCACGACGCACGTGACGAGCGATTGAGGAGCCGTCGTGCGCGCAGGATCCGCGGTCACGTTCGAGATCTTCCCCGTCTTTTTTTCCACTGTAAATAGGACGGTCACTTTGCCAGCTGCAGCCGGCTCGGTCTTCACCGCATTGTCGTAGCAAGTGTTGAGCTCGGCACTCTTGGTGGACAGCACGTTGGAGGTATCGTCGCGGTACTGGTCTGGACTGCGAGCGATGAATGAGCAACCGCCTACGACCAATGCCAAACTCGTAATCGCAAACGCTCTAAGCATGAAAGGACTCCTATTCCCAAAATTGTGTCCCAAATCCCCGCTAAAGACGCAGAAGTTATTGTGTCTCATTTCTTGGCCCCCGTTGCTGCTGGCGCTACCGCCTGTGTTGCCGGTGCCGCTGGTGTTGCTGGCGCCGAGGGAGGATCCACGATTGTGAATTCGACACGCCGATTCTTTTCACGGCCTTCCTCAGTATTATTGTCTGCGATGGGATCGCTCGAGCCGAAGCCCTTCGAGGACAGGCGAGCCTTCGCAATGCCGTGTTCGACCAAATAAGTCATAACTGCCTTTGCGCGCTCGTCAGAAAGCTTCAGGTTGTGCGCCTTGTCACCGTCAGAGCTTGCATGGCCCTCGATAAGAAGCTTCTTGATCTGAGCGTTATCCTTGATGACCTGTACGACCTCGTTGAGCAACCCGAAGGATGCCGCCAGAATAGTCGCCTGATCATGGGCGAATTGGATCTTCTCATCGATCGTGATCTTGTTGCCGGAAACCGCGACCTTCCCTCGCGCGGGCGGTGCAACCGCAGCCGGTGCGGGCGGCGCAGAATTGCCTGTTACGGCAAACGCCTTTTGCCCCTGGAATGCGACGCTCCCGCCACATCCGGCGAAACCGAGAGCAAGAAATATTAGCGAACTTGAAAGTATGACTCGTGAATGACTTCGAATCGTTTTCGTCATCAACGTCTCCTTGGCAGTTATGGGACAGGAATAGCCGATTCTCGCTGACCGCTGCTAGTAGGAAATACATTCACCCCCCGATGCAGCGAGTTCAAGAGCCGTTTCCGGCCTCGAAACAAACGATACTAAACTGCTATTCCCTACGCGAACCACTATAATGCGGCTGTTCGGGCGGATGGCCGCAAGACTTGCGCGTTTTTCAGAGACATTGGACCCAAACGGCCTGTTCAACGAAGACGAGCCGGACTTATCGATAACTCAATGCATCGTTGCCGCGATGATTGAATTCGAGCTGCAACCGTGGCGCGCGCACGATGTCGCAATATTCAATGTTTGGTTGCGCTGGAATCGGTGACACCCCCGGCCGCAGAACAACCCGTAAATGCGAGATCGTCTACCCAGATATCGTAGTGCTGGCCCTTGTCGTTGACTTGGAATTGGGCGGCAAACAGTGCCTGTGGATCGACGTGCCCCGGGTGAGGAGATCCCCAACCTCGCTCCTGTTTCAATGCTCTAAACGGGACTATGTATTGTGTCCACTGTTCCGACAACTTCAGGTCAATCCCAAAGTCATTGTAGCAAGCTGAACATACGGTTCCGTCCGGGTCGGTTGCAATGTCGGGCATCTTGAACCTCACCTTCGGTGTTGTATTGGCGCCGCGCTTTGCCCAAAATGAAATGCCGCCATACTTGGAGGCATCGTAAGGACCCTTCGGATCGGCCATGTTAGCGCCCATACCCGCAAAAACCACGTTTGCCTTGGCAATCGAGCCTTTCATTCGCGCGGCATACGCCGAGCCATTCACACCGCCCTGCGCAAAGCTAAAGATGCCACCGGTGGCACCAGCGGGTGGGTCAACAGTCGAACCTTCACTATCGACGTAGGTGTACCAATAGCCGCCACGCCCCTCTTGAACCAGAACCTGATTGTTATTGTCTTCGCCGTCGTCGAACATGCCCGAGGCTGGACAAGCAGACCCTTCGGGGGTGTCCTTGAGGCCAGGATCCGTCAGATTGGGCCTGCAGCCTGCTGTAAGAATGGCGGAACATGCGATAGGCAGTAACGCACTACGAATAGCATAGGTCATCTTGTTTTTCCTTTGCGGGGACAATGCCCGCTGACTGAAATAGGATTAGCTATCTGCTAGAAAAAAGGGCGGAGCCTTCAGCAGTTCACCACCACATGCTCGCTTCGATTGTGAACACGTTGACGTCGGGTCTGAGGCTTGCTCCGGTATACGGCATGCCGCGCACGGCTGTTCCTTGGTTGTTCTGCGTGGAAGCGCCCCAACCGTCGGGTGCCACCGCTGAGGGCGGCGGCTGAACGCATTGTGCCTCGAGCGATAGGTCTGCGGGATTTACTCCGTATGTGGCGCTAGCTGGAGCGCCAGGGAAGGGCGTTGCCACGTTGCTCGGGTTTGCGGCGGCTGCTCCCGGTATGACGACAGGATTGTCCGCCGGCGTGCCGACGTCGCACGTGCGTTTGGCGTAGAGGTAACGAGAATATTGAAAGGCAATCGACTCGTGCGTAACGAAATTCGAACGCAGCACGATGCGTGGCGAAAGTATTCCAAAATTTTGCTGCTTGATACGGCTGCTCGGCATCAAATAGTCAAAGCGCGCCGCAACGGCCATTACGGGGAACACATCGAATAGCCAATCCGTGCCGAATTTTAGCTTCGTAACGCCGTTTTGCGTAAAATCATCGCTCTTGATCTTATTCCACATGCCGTAAAGTTTGACGGTGAGATCTTGCCCTTCTCCGAAAGGTGATCCTCCGAGCAAGTCGCCTAACTTCTCCTCGTATTGACCCGCGAGGGTGAGCACGCTGCCGTTGCCGCCGCTGCATCGGGTGCCAAAATATGCCGAATTCCAGCGACAAGCTTCACTGTCCAGGTAGTTGCCCGTGACTCCCATGTTGTACTCGCCCCCGCCGTCGCTGTGAATGACTTCAACCGCCGGGGCCACCGTCACAGCGTCCTTCAGACTAATGTATGACGCACCAGCCCAAAGGTAGCCGAATACGTCTGGCATATCGAAGCGCGCCTCAGCGCCAAAGATTTTCATGCTGCCGTCTGGCTGATTAATTCCTTGGTATTGCGAGACCGCAGGGCCCGGGTAGACCCAGGTGGGTTGCGGACCCGTTACCGGCGGTTCGGATTGCGACCAGGAATCCAGGAAGTGAAGGCCAAATGTTATTGACTGGTCATAGACCATCTCGGCATGAAAATGGTTGAGCAATGTAAAGCGCGCCGTATTGTAAATGCTGGGATCAGGCTTTTTCGTGCCAATGCCATGCTCGAAAGCGAACGTAATGGGTTGGCCTGCCAAATCGAATTCAAGGCGAGTCGTTTCACCCATTGCGTGAGTGCGACCGAATATGAACGTGTCGTATTCACCGGCGTCGTAACGGCCCGCTCCGCCGTAACGGTTCCAAAAGCTTCCGCCCTTGATCTTGAGTCGAAGATTCTCGACGGGCAGATACGGGGTAATCTCCACCCAGCCCTGACCAATTCCAAAATTGGAGTGCCAATCAGCCGCGGCACTATCCACGAAATTGTAACCTTGTATGGCGACAACACCCTTGGCCCAGCTATTCCCGTAACTCAGGAATAATTCCGCCCAGTCGCGGTTGGAATGCTTGGTGTGCTGCCAGCTCAGGTACTGGTCATCGGGAACGAGAGGCGCGTGCATCGTTACCGAGCTTTGACCGGCCCCGGCCTCTCGTGAACCAAGCCCGACACGCATCGGTGCTCGAAAAAAGCCGTTGTAGCCAAAGCGCCAGGTATCGTCGGTTTCCGTTGCCGGACCACCCACGGAGCCCATTGCCTGACTTTCAGTCTTCTCCTTTTTGTCCTGTTTTTCACTCGTCGTCGAAGTAGTTGCTGCATTGGCTGTCGCAGTCGCCGCGGGTGCGGTTGCGACAGTTGGTTTAGCGGGATTTGCGGCTGGCGTCTGGGCTGGAGCAACCGTCGCCGCGGCGGCTTGCTCGTCGAGCTTGATTTCCTCGGGCTGAACATTTTGAGAAAATGCTGTTGCGCTCACGAATAGTGCTGACAGGATGCACGAGATTGAATGCGTACGCATAGGGTTCTCCTAATGGAGTTTCGCAACGGACTGGTTGGCTTGGTTTTGTTCGTGAAAGCTTGAATTCAAGAATAAGTTGCTAGAGCGCGGCGTCGGCGCCCGAACGCGGTCCGATTACTTTGGAAGAATCCGCGGGAAGCGCGCTGATGTTACAGCCGTAGGCTGCAGCCTGGTCCCTTGCGACAAGCTTTACGTTGTCCAAGTAGACGTCGAAATACGACGGATTACCGCTTACCGGCTTGTGCATTTCCCACTTCAGCTTCGTGGCGCATTTTTTGAGGTTTTCGTCGGACCATTCGGGCGGCTGTGCTAGCGGTTTGACCCAATCGGGAAGTGTCATTTCGTTCCAGAGAACGCAGTATGTTCCCCACTGATTGTCCGCCTTGGGTATGACGGTCTTGTGCTCATAAAGGAAGCACGACTGAGCTAAGTAACTGTTGGGCCCGCTGAAAAAGTCTGCGGCTTGCTGCTCTAATGATTCGCCCAATGCTTGCGCCTTGGCGTAAGTACAGCCCGGCTTGGCGAATGCGTCTTGGACGTTGTCATCGCGTAAATCATTCCCGTTGGTCGCTGAGCAAACGAGCGCCAATTGAGCATCGACATCGGCCGTGTTCTGTAGCGTCTTCATGTCGAAAACAAAACCGACGTACTTGCCATCCTGGGACGGATCAAAGCCGTTGCCGCTGTGTGGAATGAAGCTAAAACCTACACCGGCAACAGGGTAGGCGACATTGAGTGAATCTGGGTACAGATTGGGTTGCTGGTAATAGGTGTCGAACCAATTTCCGGTCGTTGTAACGTCGGACCAAGTGGGTGCGGCCGGCGTATTGCCTGATACGTGAATTGTATCGCCGTGCCCCGACGTTTCATTTGGATCAGGCACAATAGGGAGCGGGTGGTTCATGTCCGTAAGTGGTGAGATAGTCGCCCCTTGGCTTGCCGTGTGTTTTGCCGGGTTGAGATCGGGGTGATTCTCCATCCAAGCCAGGTGATCGACGTACGTAAACCAATAACCTCCGCTCGTAACTTGATTGGACCCGCCCGACCAAATCGAGCTCTTGTCGATATCTCTCTGATCGGTCGGTCCACAGCCGGCTAACAGAAGCAAGCTGACCGATAAAGAGCCAAAGTGTGCCGGAAAATGCGTCATTTTGCACGGTCCTTTCTTTGTCGTTACGTCACTCGTCAGCGCGGGCGTTCCCACGGCGAATCAAAACGGATAATTGAGCCGAGCACTACGAGCGCTCAGGTCACCGACGTTTCAGGTTTGCTCCGGCAGACACTTCATCACCGGCTGGAAAGAGTCCCGTTAGTGATTGCGTAAAAAGTATGTGCACGCGCCGTGCCACGAGTGTCGTGCGTACGGTTCCGGTGTCGAGTCCAATAACCAACAATGACGGTGCGATAACCGGTACACTACCGACTCGGGGAGAATGCAATGTTGCACATAGTTAGTTTCCAGCGAAATTGGTGTCGCCTCGGAGTAGACACTCGCTCTATGAATTGGCGAAACGCTCTGTCAGGCGTTGCTGCCTGAAACGTGAAGCGGCCGAACTCTAACCGCCGCGTGAGGTCTGGTCAGCTGCCGCAACCTTGACGTCTCTGCTGTGCCTGCCCAAATCCAACATTTGCGCCGTGTAGTCCCGCACAATTGCGCTGAAACTATGCTCAGTGACCCATGCCAAGGCCTTGGTTGGACACGGGATTTCGTGACCGCCGCACGCTGATGTCTTCGGGGATATGGCAAGACGCTATCAATTGACGTTGCAACTAAGGTCGTGTTATCAACGGTCAACTGTGACAGCGGGCTCGTGCGGTTCAATCCGGCGGAACCACTGTGAACTCAAAAAGGGGCAAGTCATGAAATTGAACGAAATGTCAATCCGAAACGTAAGCGTGGTTGTTTCAATACTGTCATTTCCGGTATTTGCCAATGCCGCGACTTTCTCGGTAAGAGTTGGTGCTACCGCATGCGCGGCAACTTCTAACATTAGCCTACTTGCCAACCCACCACCGGCCCCGTACACGTGGCAGAATCTCGCCGTACCGGGTGACTACAACTGGGGGGTCGGTGCAAACGGGACAAATTTGACAACTTATCCTTACGAATTTCTGACCCTTCGTTGTGACGTGCCGAACTGGACGGTGACCCCCAATGGGGGAAATGCGGTGTCATTGCAACCGCCTGCTGTCAGCAGCCTAAACGTATACGTGCACCAGAACGCTTACCATTTAGCTTCGCCGTACGCGGAAACCTGTGGTCGCAATCCTGTGACTGCTCAAGCCACATGCAGTCCTTATGCCTACTCACCTCAAAGTGCCGGCGCCGATAACTCAATACAATTGTCGGCTCTCCTTCAGGGATTCCAAGCAGGCGATGTGGCTAATTTGTACTCATATGTAATTGTGACGCTACCTGTAACTAAGGATACTTCAGGGACGTACGTATCGGCATTGTATGGATTCACGTATTCAGGATCGTACTAGGGTCTTCTATTTCATAAAACAATGGCTTCGCGATAGATAAGGGCGCAAGAAGGTGGCGCGGTTACACTATGAAATTGAAAATGGCCATAATGGTCCTGTGTGTTGCAGCGGCTGGTGTTGGGGGTGGATTCTTGCTTCCGCGATCTGCCTTGCAGCAAAAATCATCACTGGCTGTTGATTCGCTGTCGGGCCTGGGGGAGTCGCCAAACCAGGCGATTCCTCCAAGCGTGCAGGTTGCATTGCTAAATCAGCGCGTTGCTCAATTGGAGCAATCGGTCGCTAAGCAAGTCTCGTCGGTGTCATCAAACGAGCACCCGGTACTGGAGAATACCGACATGCCACCAACCCCTGAGGACGGTATAAAGCGTGCTGCTGAGTTGATACGTCAGCACGAGCAT
>PMCK01000330.1:0-4488 GCA_003154095.1 Myxococcales bacterium
CCGCAACAGCTCGTGCCGTTGACGGCGCCTAGGAAAATCGACAGGCTGGAACTCGCTCATTTCGAATCAGCGTCCGTCGCGATACCCCTTGGCACGCGTTGGTCGCGACCTGTCGTCGTGGCTATTCACGGCGACGCCGAATCACCAGAAACGGAATGCGAAGCTTGGAGCGCGATAACTGAAAGCGGATATTTCGTCCTCTGTCCGGCGTTGCGGGCTGCATCTAGCGGTGACGCGGGCGCTTCGATCCCCCCTTGCTCGAGTGTCGAATGTCTGGCCGATGAGATTCGCGAGGCCATTGTTGTCTTGCGCAAGCGGTTTGGTCGTTACGTCGCCCGCAATGAGGTAGTGCTCTCAGGGTTCGACAATGGCGCCGCTCGAGCGGTGCCCATCGCATTACAAAATCCAGCCGTCTTCCCAGTCCTGTGGCTAGTCAATGGCGGTCTAAAGCAATGGGCGACTGCGTTATCGACCAACTACGTCGAACGGGGCGGCAAGCTCTTGGGCATCGTTTGCAGCGATGTAGTGTGCGAATCCGACACCTTGCGTGTGGAGGCATCGGCTCGAGCAGCTGGGCTAAAGACAGTCGTAGTCAAACCCGGCCCGCTGGGGATGACTTGGGATCCTCGGCTCACCCAAGCGACGCGCCTTGCGTTCAAGTCCGCAATGCCAAAGGGCTGGCCATGGATGGTACCGGGCCGAGCTGAACATACAACCAGCCAGCCGTAGCTCTGGGCCTCCGATATCCTTAACGTTGTACTTGACAGGTGACTGGTGCCGGCTACCCTCCCGTTCCCCTGAATTCGGGGGGNNCGTGCCGAAGTAAAAGTGAAGACCGCATCACCGGCACTGCGCGCTTGTCCGCAAAAACGCGGCGTTTGCACGCGCGTGTATACAACCACGCCCAAGAAGCCCAATTCGGCGCTTCGCAAAGTGTGTCGCGTCAGACTCACCAACGGCATGGAAGTCACCAGTTATATTCCCGGTGAAGGTCACAACCTTCAGGAGCACAGCGTGGTGCTCATTCGCGGTGGTCGCGTCAAGGACTTACCGGGGGTTCGCTATCATGTCGTTCGCGGCACGCTGGACGCATCAGGTGCTTCTGGACCTAGCAGCACGAACAAGGCGAATCGAAACCGTAAACGCTCCAAGTACGGCGTCAAGCGCCCGAAGAAGTAAGGAGATTTGACCGATGTCCCGCAGGCGTGAGGTTCCGAAGCGAAAGATTACTCCGGACCCGAAGTTCAAAGACAAGCTCGTCGCAAAATTTACGAATTGCCTAATGTTGAGCGGCAAAAAGTCGGTCGCTGAAGGCATTCTGTACGGAGCTTTCGACATCATTCAGACGCGCTTCAAGGAAGACCCCATCGAGGTATTCCGAAAGGCACTCGACAACGTCAAGCCGAAACTTGAAGTGAAGAGTCGCCGCGTGGGTGGTGCGAACTATCAGGTTCCAGTCGAAGTACGCCCCGAGCGCAGAGTTGCACTCGCCATGCGTTGGCTCGTTGGTTATTCGCGCTCTCGCGGCGAAAAGACCATGCGCGAAAGGCTTGCGGCCGAATTGGTAGATGCTTCACAAAACCGCGGCACCGCGGTCAAGAAAAAGGACGACACGCATAAAATGGCCGAGGCCAATAAGGCCTTCGCCCATTATCGTTGGTAATTGCTGGTTCAACTCGGAGTCAATATCGCCCAAATGAAGAGAATCACATAGATCGGGTTCGAACCAAATAGTGACCTGGAGCATCCAGGTCTTGGCCTTCGACCCCGACCCCTTTCGGCAAATCAGAGGTTTCCCCAAACAGAGGGGAAATGACAGGCCGGAAGGGGTTTAGTGCATCTGAGAATCGGACCCAGCAGAACGAAAAGTGGAAGTTTCATGGCTCGCGAAATCCCAATGGAAAGGACCCGCAACATCGGCATCATGGCCCATATTGATGCGGGGAAGACTACCGTTACGGAACGGGTCCTGTTTTACACCGGCATCAACCACAAGCTGGGTGAGGTCCACGAGGGTGCCGCCACCATGGACTGGATGGAACAGGAGCAAGAGCGCGGAATTACGATTACGAGCGCGGCCACCAATTGCTTCTGGATTCCCGAATTTGGGCCGTTCGAGACGCAAAAGCATCGGATCAATATCATCGACACGCCTGGACACGTCGACTTCACTATCGAGGTCGAGCGCAGCCTTCGCGTGCTCGATGGCGCCGTGGCGGTGTTCGACGGCGGCAACGGCGTCGAGCCACAGAGTGAAACGGTGTGGCGACAGGCCGATCGTTACGAGGTGCCCCGCATCGCTTTCGTCAACAAAATGGACAAAGTTGGGGCCGATTTCCAGATGAATCTGGACTCGATGCGAGAGCGACTCGGTGTCAATCCCGTTGCAATGCAATGGCCAATTGGGCAGGAGGAAACGCATACGGGCGTCGTTGACTTGGTGCGCATGGAAGCGGCCGTTTTCGATTCCGAATCTCTCGGTTCCAAATATTCCTGGCACCCAATTCCGGCTGACATACTCAGCCACTGCAAAGAGCTACGCGACCAATTGGTCGAAGCCTGCGCCGACCATGACGACAAGATCATGGAGAAGTTCCTCAATGGCCGTAGCGAAGAGGTCACCGCGGATGAGCTGTATGCCGCGGTTCGGCGTGCCACGATTGGATTCAAATTCGTGCCTGTCTTTTGTGGCTCCGCGTTCAAGAACAAGGGCATTCAGTTGCTCATGGACGCCGTAGTCAACTACTTGCCCTCGCCACTCGACGTACCTCCAATTGAAGGGATCGAACCGCACACGGGCAAAACGATTACGCGCGAGGCAAGGGACGATGCGCCGTTTGCCGCTTTGGCTTTCAAGATCATGAATGATCCGTTCGTCGGAAATCTTACCTTTTTTCGGGTCTATTCTGGAACCTTGACGAGCGGTACTGCCGTACTCAACCCGGCGCGCAGCAAACGCGAGAGAATTGGCCGGATCCTGCGCATGCACGCCAACAAGCGCGAGGAATTGAAGGATTGCGAAGCGGGCAACATCTATGCTGCCGTGGGCTTGCGTGATACGCGCACCGGCGACACTCTTTGCGACGAAAAGCGCCCTATCGTCCTCGAGCGTATGACGTTCCCAGACCCGGTCATATCGATTGCCATCGAGCCCAAGACGCAGGCTGATCTCGATAAGCTTGGCATCAGTTTGCAAAAACTGGCTTACGAGGATCCAAGCTTTCGGACGTTTACGAACGAAGAAACGGGACAAACAATAATTGAAGGCATGGGCGAGCTGCACCTCGAAATCATCGTCGACCGATTGCGACGAGAGTTCAAGGTCGAGGCGAACGTCGGCAAGCCTGAGGTAGCCTATCGAGAAGCGATTTCCAAGGCGGTAGAGGCGGAAGGCAGGTTCGTCCGCCAAACCGGTGGCCATGGACAATATGGTCATTGTCGAATTCGAATTGCACCAGGTGAGCGCGCCACCGGATTCGTGTTCGAAAACAAAGTCGTGGGTGGCGTAATTCCAAAAGAGTTCATCCCTTCAATCGAAAAAGGGATTCGGGACGCGATGCAGCGAGGGGTGCTTGCCGGATACCCGCTCACCGATATTCGCGTTGAGCTGTATGACGGCAGCTATCACGAGGTTGATTCCTCAGGTCCCGCATTCGAGATAGCTGGTTCCATCGCATTTCAAGACGGTGTTAAGCGGGCCGGGCTTCATTTGCTCGAACCGATCATGGCCGTGGAAGTTGTTACGCCGGAAATCAATATGGGCGACGTCATTGGTGACATCAACTCTCGCCGCGGACGCATCTCGGGTATGAACCAGCGGGGCGCCGGAACACAAATCGTTACGGGAGAAGTTCCGCTCGCCACCATGTTTGGGTACGCAACCGATTTGCGGAGCAGGACTCAAGGCCGAGCTACTTACACAATGCAATTTGTACACTACGAGGCCGTTCCTGCATCCGTGCAAGAACAGGTCGTTGCCAAGATTCACGGACACTAGTTGAAAGGGAGAGGAAGACGATGGGCAAGGAGAAGTTCGTACGATCGAAACCGCACGTAAACGTGGGCACGATAGGCCATATCGACCACGGCAAGACGACGCTAACTGCAGCAATCGTGAAGGTGCAGTCCAAGCGAGGTAAGGCGAAGGAAATAAAGTATGCGGATATCGCCAAGGGCGGAATCGTCCGAGACGAGACCAAGACGGTAACGATCGCAGTCAGCCACGTGGAGTACGAGACCGACAACCGGCACTACGCGCACGTGGATTGCCCAGGACACGCGGACTACATCAAGAACATGATCACGGGAGCGGCGCAGATGGANNGCGCACCAGGTGGGGCTGAACCACATCGTAGTGTTTTTGAACAAGTGCGATGCAGTGGACGACCCGGAGATGCTGGACCTAGTAGAGATGGAGGTTCGGGAACTGCTGAACAAGCAGAAGTTCGACGGGGACAACGCACCGATCGTGCGGGGAGCCGCGCTGCC
>PMCK01000330.1:4560-4865 GCA_003154095.1 Myxococcales bacterium
GATGAAGGGCAAGCGGGGGACAACGTGGGCTGTCTGCTGCGCGGGATCGACAAGGAAGCGATCGAGCGGGGGCAGGTGCTGGCCAAGCCCGGGAGCATCAAGCCGCACAAGAAATTCGAAGGCGAAGTGTACGTACTGAAGAAGGAGGAAGGCGGGCGGCACACGCCATTTTTCACGAACTATCGACCGCAATTCTACATCCGGACCACCGACGTGACAGGGTCAGTGGACTTGCCCGAAGGGGTCAAGATGGTGATGCCGGGTGACAACATCACAATGACGGTGGAATTGATAACGACAGTGGC
>PMCK01000384.1 GCA_003154095.1 Myxococcales bacterium
ATTCTTTGCGATTCCGAGGAGCCTACGGATTGGGTACTGCGCGTGCGGGTCGATCGCGCAGCGTCGCGAGAGGCAGGTCACCCCAAAATGTCGCTCCTGCACCTGGGTCCGCTCAGCGCAGCTATCGAAGGGTAATTGCGCAGGGCCTCGACCCACCTGCGAGTGACCTTTGGCTGGGCGTATTCGGGCCAAATTGGCACATTTGCGGCGTGTTGGTTACGCCCGCACTGGGCGGCTGCTTCGCACAAATACTTGATCCTAGCCCGCATCGCGACTTTACTCTGCCTATGAACACATTAGGTTCGATCGTCGGTTGCCTTGGAGTAGCAATGCTGCTCGGCTGCTCTGAACCACCGCCCCCGGTCGTTGCACCGCGGCCCGAACCTCAAGAGGCGCCCGATATTCCCACCTACTGTGCCAATTCCAAAAAGCCATGCGTGCCGCCTCAGGACTTCGTCGAACAGCTCTGCAAGGGTCGTTACCCGTCCGTGGGCGTCTATTTATTTCAAAAACATACACCATTCGTGCGGCTGCACGTCAACAGTCGTACGGTCGAGCTAAAGAACGATCGAGGCGGGCCGACAAGCGTGCCCGTAATCTTCTCCGAAGAACTTTTACTGCTGCGCGTCAATACCCTTACCCCCGACAAACCCAAGAGACCGCCAGAGGAAATCTACGAAGTGCTGCGGTGGGACGGAACCTGCGCGACGCTGCCCAAGCGCGATGTCGTCACGTATCTACCGGGTCTGCCTCAGGCTACACCAGTCGAATTCAATGATCTCGACACGACGATGCGAACGGCTCTCTTGCGCGATGCGAAGTTGGCTAAACTGCACGCTTCGCGCGACTCCGCTTGCCAGTCCGCTGCGAACTCGGACAGCTGCGTTCAGGCTAGCAAAGCCCAGTCGGAGGGAATCGTCGCTGCCGTTCGTCAGGGGCTCCGGTTGCCGATGCCCCGCCAGCGGCCCACGGGGGACAGTGCCAATCGAGCGACCCAGGCGCCGAGCAACGCCCCGTAGAGGCCCGACGAGGCCGCGTAAGAAATAGCAATTCCGTCCAAGTATCGAACAAAACACCCAAAACTCCGCGGCCGAGTACCCGCTCGAAGGACTTCGGGGGTTAAAAGACCGCAGTCAGCGGGGCTAGGGCGCTCTCGGAGCTGCCCCAAAGCGGGTTTTGCGGCTAACATGTTGTACCGATTTGCGCCGCCAAGCGCGGGGGACAATTCGATGCTTTGCCATGGCTGATGAGAGCACACCAATTCCGCCCAAACTTGCGGACTTCGAGGTCCTTCGGCGACTCGGAGTGGGCGGCATGGCGGAGGTGTTTCTTGCCAAGAAGCGCGGAGCCGAGGCCACATTCAAGTTGCTGGTCGTGAAGCGAATTTTACCCCAATTCGGTTCGTCGAGACGGTTTCGCACCATGTTCGCCGAGGAAGCGCAATTAGCAACTCGCTTGAACCATCCTAACATCGTTCAAGTTTACGAGTTTCAAGATTACGGCGATGAGGGGCAACTGCTGAGCATGGAGTATGTGGAAGGTCCAGACCTTCGACGCGTGATGCGAGCCGCGCGCGCCAAGCATAAGCGCGTTCCGGCGTACGTTGCTGCGTACGTGATTGGAGAAGTGGCCAAGGGCTTGCACTACGCGCATGAGCGCAAAGACGAACGGGGCAATCCGATGGCTATAGTGCATCGCGATGTGTCCCCCCAGAATATCCTTTTGAGCTTTGACGGCGGCGTCAAAATCGCGGATTTTGGCATTGCTTCGGCGAATCTGTTTCGAGAAGAGCCAGGTGTTCTAAAGGGCAAGACCGGTTACATGTCCCCCGAGCAGGCACGGGGCGAACGCGTGGATCGTCGCACCGACATCTATTCGCTAGGTGTTGTCTTTCATGAAATGCTCACCGGTAAGCACTTGCACGGTGCGGCTGAGGGCCAAGAACTCCTCGAGGCGGTGCGTTCGGGTCAAGTGGAGCCACCCAGCCTTTTTGCAAGGGACGTTCCGCCCGATTTGGACGCCATCGTGATGCGCGCTTTGGCGCGCAATCCCGATGACCGCTATGCGACTGCTCGCGATGTGGCCGCCGCGATCACAAGAGTTCTCTTTCAGGCTCAGCAACCCGTCGATTCGCATACACTCGAGATTCTGCTGGACTCCTTGGTCAAGCGGGAACATACGGCACCAGGAGCGCCGGCGTCCGGTGATGGCGCGGGCGCCGAGGAAGAAGCTGGACACGAGTTTATCCCACCGCTAAACGCACCGACGACGCACGGGGGATCTTCCACGAGTGCACCCAGGTCGGATGTCGAGAGCCCCTCGATTCGGCCGCGTCGCGCTCGACGGGGACAGGAGGTCAGACACGTCGTCATCGTGTCCTTACAACTTCACGGCGTGGAACAGCTCGCTGAAGCCAGCGGACCAAGCGGGGCGGGGAGATTCATAGAACAACTCCGCAATACGCTCAACGAGATCGCTTATAAGCGCGGTGCGCGTTTGACCTGGCACCGCGAGCGGGCGCTGCTTGGCGAGCACCTCATTCCTTCGGGAGGTGCCACAGCGCTCGTGGGACTCATGGCCAACCCGGCACGGGCCCCGGCGGACGCCGCTTGGTTGGCAGTCGACATTCATGAGGCCATCCAAGGCGCTTGTGACGATATGCCAGTGGAATTGCAGGCTAGCATTGGAATCGTTCGCGGAATCGCTACTGGCCGCCGCGATCGCGCGGGGCACTTGGTCGGGCACGTCATTCAGGAACCCGCATTGGAATTAGCGCGCATGTTGGGACAGAAGTCCCCAGCGGGCGGCACCTGGGTCGCAGGTGGGCTTTACCGGTTAGTGCGTCGAGACTTCGTTTGGGCCGACGCTCCAACGATTGCGCTCGACAGTTCGCGCAATAAGAGCATGCCCGACAATATGCGGATTTATTCATTGATTCGCTCGCTCACACGGGACGAGAAAGCTCTCGAGGCCGCCAAGGGGTCAGGCGATCTGATCGGTCGCGATGCTGAAGTGGCTGACCTTCAGACTGCTTTTCACCGGAGCATCAGTCGCGCCGCAGACGACAATGGCCCAATCACAGTGCGGGTCGTCTCTGGCGAGATGGGGATTGGGAAGTCCGCACTTGTAGCCTCCTTCGTGAGTGAATTGCCGTCGGACACTATCGTGGTGCGCGCCGAATGCTCACCGGCGCGAAGTGAAGTCCCGTATACCTTGCTGGCCGAGTGGTTGCGAACGCTGACTGACATCAACCCGGAGCAACCGGTCGAGGACGTGCAAAAACATCTGGCGCACCTGATCGAAGGGTTCGACGTCGGAGACGAGCGCGAAGCAATCCTCGGAAGACTAGCAGCACTAGTCGCCGGTCAATTCGCCGCCGCCATCGATGAAGGAGACGCAGCGCAAAATCGTCGTCTGCTGACAGCCGGACTTCGGGCTTTCATCGCGCGTCGGACGCTCGAGGGGTCGGTCGTCTTGATTGGTGAGAGTCTGCAATGGAGCGATCCGTACAGTCTCGAGGCGATTCAGGATTTGCTTCGCTGGTCGGAACCCTGGCCAGTATTGGTCGTGTTGGTGGCACGCCCTGGGGAACGGGTTACCCCATACTTGGATGGGTTGGTGCACATTGAACTCAAGGAACTGAGTACGGAAAATCAGGTTCGTCTCTTGCAGACACGGCTCGGAGCGAGTCGTGGGGTCGAACAAGTGTGTGCGGACCTTATTCCACGCATTGGCGGCAACCCGTTTTTCTTGCTCGAAATGGTTGATGCGCTCCTCGAACGAGGTGTTCTCGAACTTCGCGAGACAGAAAAGAATGTTCTCGAGTTGGCGCCTGTCGAAGGCAGCGTGCTCGGCCAGCAGAGCTTGCCTTCGACTCTAGAGCAGTTGGTCGCCGATCGACTCGAGGAATTACCAAGGGAGGAACAAGCTATCGTTGATTGGCTCGCGGTGGCGGGAGGACCGCTGCATCTAGATGTTCTTCGAAGCCTGGTTGGGCCTCAAGTCGATGAAGGAATTACCCGCCTATGCGCGCGTGGTGTATGTTCGGACGCGGGTGACACGGTAGACGTTCGTCACCCCGTGACGCGCGACGTCGCTTATTCCTCGCTGGACCGTGAGACTAGAGTGGAAATGCACCAAAGGCTCGGTGAGCAACTCAGTCTCACTCCCCTGGCAAGGGGTCTTACTGCAGCCATCGTGGCGCGCCATTTGGAAGCTGGGGGGCAGCGTCAGGCAGCCGCTGATCATTACTTGGAAGCGGGCCGCACGGCGCACTCGAGCTACCAAGTCCGCCTTGCTAAGCGCTACTTTCGGCGGGCCGTCAGACTTCTACCGGAAAACGACGCGCGCTGCTTCGAGGCGTTCGAGGCGCTCGAGGCCATCTGCCGGGTTCAGGGCTTGCGGCGTGAGCGCAAACGACATCTGCTCGCAATTCGCGCACTAGCGCGCGACTCGGGGAAAGCTCGCTGGGCGACGGTCGCGCTGATGCGCACCGCACGTTTCGAAGTGGACATCGGGCACCTGGCACGCGCATTGACCGCAGCGCAGCGCGCCGAATATTTGGCAAAGGTCGCAGACCTTCGTGTGGATCAAGCCCAGGCTCAAGCGCTGATCGCAGAGATTCTGAGGGATCTTGGAGACATGCAGGGCGCGCTCGCTGCCATTGATCGGGCACTGACGGCCTCTGCGCATACGGATGTGTCGGCGCGACAACGCGCAGAAGTGTTGCGTGCCAAGGGAACCCTTTTGCGACGCGTCGGTCGAGTCAACGAAGCTATCGACGCACATGCCGAAGCGATTGCGGTATTCCGGCGCGTCGGGGCAAAGCGCATGGAGGCTCACGCCAAGAACTCTCTCGCATTTGCGCTTTTCGTGCTCGGTAAATTCGAGGATGCAATTGCGCTCGGCATCGACGCCATTCGCATCGATCTCTCGATCGGAGGCAGGCTGCAAATTGCCAAAACATTGAGCACAATCGGACAATCTTATGCGGCACTGGGCGATACCGATCGGGGGCTCGCATACTTCCGCCGCGCCCGTCAGGCGCACGAGAGTTATAACGATCAGGAATCCAAGAGTGACACTTTGCTTTGCTGGGCTGAAATACACTTGGAAGCGGGCAGCGCTGTCGAGGCAGAAGCCCTAGTACAAGAAGCCGCAGCTATCAATTCCATCACGGGAAGCGCATACGATGCAGCGCATGAAAAGATCGTTCGCGCTCTCTTGGCACGGGCTCGTGGCGATTCCGCGGCTGCCGTGATGCATGCGTTCGACGCGCGACAAGTGGCGGAAGCGCAAGCGTACGTGGCGTTCCACTTTTACGCCATGGCCATCGAAGCCGCGTCACGCGTCGATATCGGTGAACAGCATACTGGAATTCTGCTCGCAACGACGACGCTGGGAGCGATGGAGACAATCCAAGGCTCCGAATACGCGCTAACCTCGCGAGTATTATGCTGTGATGCCCTTCGAAACGCGCTGTCGCCGCAAGCGGAAACCATGATCGCTCGCGCAGCGGATTGGTTTGCGAAGTTATGCGAATCAGTCAAAAGTGTGGATTTGCGCCGAAGTTTGCGCCAACGAGGGCCAGCCGGCAAGTTGCTTTCGTGGGCGGGCATGAACATACCGGAACCGAGCGATGCAGCAGTGCAAGACGGGGAAAACCACACGAGGATTTCACTGAATGCGGATTCGCGGAGTCCCGAAGCCACTCCTTCGAATGCCGATGGCACTTCCGACCAAAGTTCCTGAAGGCGGGGGCCCAGATTGCTTGAATGCGGTTTTCAACTGCATTTTTGCCGTCAGCCATTCACAAGGTAACGCGACAAGATCTTGCGACGACCAAAGCCGGGAAAGGTGGCCGTAACCATGGGAGACTCTGCTCCCGATTCGATATTCTCCACGATTCCCCTGCCGAATCTTGCGTGAAATACCGATTGACCGCGGCGCAGGGTCGTGGCCGGTTCACTGTGCGCAAGGTCGTCGAACGCAGACCGATCAACGAATCTTTCGCCCGGCCGCAATGCGTCGCTGGCAGCCGACTTTTCATGCGTCAGCCACCGATCCCGGGAAAGGGGTCGGGCAGACTCGATCTCGATATTCTTGTCGTTGGAGAACCGACCCAAGCTCTGGTGACTCGCCTCATGTTTGACGATGCCGTCGGGCAAATCGTCGAGAAACATGCTCCTGCGCAAATAGCGAGTTTGTCCAAACAGCGTGCGCTGCGATGCATGAAAAATTGATAGATGCACCTTGGCTCGAGTCACGGCTACGTAAGCAAGGCGGCGCTCTTCGTCGAGTTCATCGGACTCGCCCAAGTCCAGTCCCTTGTACGGAAAAACGTCGTCCTCCATGCCGGATAGCAGCACTGTATCGAATTCCAAACCCTTAGCCGCGTGCACGGTCATGAGCGCGACCTTGGGTACGTCTTTCATGGCGTCTGGAGCTGCCACCAGAGAAATTCGTTCGAGGTAGCCAGTCAGCGTCGATTTTTCGTCCGTCAGCTCGGTATCGTCTTCGTACTCGGCGATTGAACCCAGAAATTCTTCGATGTTGCCGATCCGAGCATCACTTTCCGCGCTGTCCTGATCCTGCAAATACTTTCGGTAGCCAGATTCGTCCACAATGCGGTTGGCCAATTGAAAGGGGGTATTGCCGGCGACGAGTGCGGCGCGCCACTCATTGATCAAGTTCACGAATTGACGCAATTTTTGGCGCGCCGCGGTCGGCAACCCCGGGCTTTCTGTACTCGACTTCAACGCGTGCCAGGCACTCGACCCCATTCGAGTTGCTTCATCGAATATCAGCTCGATCGTCTTTTTGCCAATTCCGCGCGCGGGCACGTTGATGATGCGAACCAAATCGGCTTCGCTGTTTGGGTTTTCAACTAACCTAAGATACGCCAAGATGTCCTTGATCTCGGCGCGGTCAAAGAATCTCGTCCCGCCGATGATCTGATACGGCAGGTTTTCGGCCCTAAACGCCTCTTCCAGCACGCGCGACTGAGCGTGCACGCGGTAAAAAACTGCAATCTGCCGAGGATCCACCTGCTGTGATAGGCGTTCTCGGACAGTCCTAACTACCCAGGCGGCTTCATCGCGCTCGTCGGCAACGGACCTCACGATGATCGGTGATCCTAAAGCCTGCTCGGTCCAAAGGCGCTTGGGCTCTCGGGACCTTGCGGATTCGATAATGCTGAGTGCCGCCTGCACGATGTTCGCCGATGAACGATAATTTTGCTCCAGTTTCACGACACAGGCGTCAGGAAAGTCCCGTCGAAAGCCACGAATAATGCCGACGTTTGCGCCTCGCCATCGGTATATGGACTGATCGTCGTCTCCTACAACGCATAGGTTTCTGGTTTGAGCACTGAGCGCTTTGACCAGACGATACTGCGTAGAATTGGTGTCTTGAAATTCGTCAACCAACACGAACCCGAACCGTGATCTTAGCTCTTCACCGGCTACACTATTGGGCTTTTCACTGAGCCGCATTATCAGCAATATTAGGTCTTCGAAGTCCACTGCGTTCGAGGACAACAGCGCCTTCTGATACAGGCCGTATAGCTCAATAAGCGTGGTGTCGAAGTTGCGGCTTCGCTCAACTTGCTCAGGCGAAAGGCCTTCCTGCTTTTTGGCATGAATTCGCGATAAGATGAGCTTGGGCGGATATTCGCGATCGCTCAAGTTCTTGCTCTTGAGCACTCTGCTCATCAGTGCCTTTTGATCCGATTCGTCGTAAATTACGAAATTCCGATTGAGACCTACTTCACCGCAATAGCGTCGCAAGAGCCTTGCCGATACAGAATGGAACGTCCCAACCCAAAGATCACGAGCCAGTCCCGACCCGACGAGTTGTTCGATTCTGTCGCGCATCTCGCCCGCCGCTTTATTCGTAAAAGTGACGGCCAAAATGCGATACGGCGGGACCTTCTCGTTGGCGAGCAAATGGGCGATGCGATAGGTAATCGTCCTTGTCTTGCCGCTACCAGCGCCTGCGAATACAAGCAAGGGTCCCGATACGTGTCGGACGGCCTGAGTCTGGGGCTCATTGAGTTGCGTATTGGACATCTTGATCTAGGATCGCGATAGTCGGCTTTAGCACTCGAATGGTCGATCGCCTACCTGCGAAGCTATCATTCGGAGGCGTTGGTTCTCCATTGGCCAAAGGTAACCGTGCATGCACAGCCTCTTGTTGTTCGGATCTAAATGTGTGCGGAAAACGGCCCATTTCATTTCGCACAGTTTGCCTGCTTCACGCGACTACTGGGTAGTCTCCGGGCGCTTTGATAGCATTCCATACATGCCCATCTGCGCAAGCTGCCTTGCGACAACGGAGCTGGGGCGTTGCGAGGGTAAGGGCGTAGTCATTCCTTATTGCTCGGCTTGCTTGTCAAGCATTGGTCGAACCGGTGTCGGGAATTTGGCCTGGATATTGGCTGAAATTCTGTCGAGCATGACCGCATGTGCTTTCTTGGCAATGTTGCCGTGGGTTTCTGAGGGGGCGGCAATTGGATTTGCTCTTGCATTTGCAGTGGTTCCTTGGTTGACAGGGCAAATTTGGAAGAACTACTCTGAGCGTCTGCCGTCGCGTCATGGAAAGGCAGTATTTGCCATTGCAGAAGGCCTCGCATGTCGAAATGCCGAATGGGCCACGCAATTGGGCAACCGCGTGGGGGCAAACGTCCATTCCAAGCGCCTGCGAATTGGCACGAAGCTGGGATGGGCGAGCAGTGGCGTGTTGATTGCGTTGTTGGCAACACCTTGGCTTTTCGAGATTTTTCACCCCTATGTTAGAATCGTGAATCTAACTGATGATGTAATCGTCGCGTTCGCCGACGGTCACAAGTTGGCTAGTGTTCAGCTGACGAGCAGCGAGAATCCTTCGGCGGGCTCACTTACCCGAATTCCACTGGGTCAACGACGGCTCTCTGCACGTCGCCTCGATGGCACGATCGTGGATCAAGTACTTGCCGACGTGATTGCGGGACACTCTCACCTATTTGCACCCGGTCGGCCCCAAAGCATTTGCTTCTGGGTAGAACGAACGGGCCTGGGTCGAGCACGAGATGGACTGGCGCAGCGGGAGGTCTTGGCACCGCTGGCCAGCTTTTGGTCGATTAAGAGCGACATCGACGTTTGGTTTGAGCCGGCCTCAGGGTCAAGCTCAACCCACTTCACCGGCAGCGTCGTCACGGCACTGCGGCAGGGTGCCTGTCCTTCCGCAGGGGGAGCGAACGTGGATTAGTCGGACGTTTTTGCCTGTGGCGTCCATTGGCATAGTTCCAAGAGTGACTATAGTGCCGAACGTAGTGACAGACTCGACGGTTGATTCAGTTCCAGACTCCAAAGCCGACTCTCAAACTTCGAGTGCGGTGCCGCCGGCGGAGGCCTCGGACTTGGGGGCGTCGAGCGAGGATCCGCAGTCCGCGGCAGAGGCGGATCCAGAGGCAGCCTCGAAAGCAGAAATCGCTCGACTGAAGGACCAGTTATTACGTACGTTGGCAGACTTTGACAACTTCAGAAAGCGAAGCCGGCGTGAGATCTCCGATGCGGAAAGAGTCGCGCGGGAGGAGCTACTGCGCGAACTACTTCCCGTGTTTGACAATCTTGAACGCGCTAGTCAGCACGCNNGTGGAACGCGTGGCAACCGTCGGATTGCCCTTTGATCCGGCCGTGCACGAGGCCGTGCAACAGGTTGAATCTGCAGATTTGCCTCCAGGTTCCGTCGCCCAAGAATTGCTGGCCGGCTACCATGTAGGTGATCGGTTGATTCGACCTGCCATGGTCGTAGTGGCAAGGCCTGCTGCTAGTTGAGTCCGCCCCCGCCCATATTCGTAGCCTGAGCCCGAGGCCAAGCGCGTCCCGGTTCGTGCTCTGAAAATCGATCCGCTTAGGCGATCTCGGGCTATCATTGAGCACCAAATGGGAAAGGTGATAGGCATTGACCTGGGGACGACGAACTCATGCGTTGCCGTAATCGAAGGAATCAGCGCAGCGGGGCAGCCAGAGGTAAGAGTCATTCCAAATCCCGAAGGTGCTCGAACAACTCCATCTGTGGTCGCTTTTTCCGCCAGCGGTGAGCGACTAGTCGGTCAAGTTGCCAAACGTCAGGCAACTACGAACGCTAGTAACACGCTGTTCGCCGTGAAGCGATTGATGGGAAAAAAGCATGCAGATCCATCGGTTGAACGCGATCGGCAGCTGGTTGCCTACCAAATTGTCGAACATGAAAATGGTGACGCTTGGGTCGAAGTTCAGCAGCGACGGATATCTCCTCCGGAGGTGTCCAGCTTCATATTGTCTGCGCTGAAGAGCACGGCTGAAAGTTTTCTCGGAGAATCGGTGACGGAGGCCATTGTCACTGTGCCGGCGTATTTCGACGACGCACAACGACAAGCCACCAAGGATGCCGGAAAGATTGCCGGCCTCGAGGTTAAGCGAATTCTCAACGAACCGACCGCGGCAGCCTTGGCGTATGGCCTAGACCGAAAGGGCTCGGAGCGGATTGCCGTCTACGATCTTGGCGGCGGAACCTTCGATATATCAATTCTTCAGATTCAAGGTGGCGTTTTCAGTGTCCAGGCTACTGGAGGCGACACGCACCTGGGTGGCGAGGACTTCGACAATCGCCTTATCAGTACCCTCATCGAGGAGTTTCAAAAGGCACAGAACATTGACCTAAAAGCGGACCGAACAGCACTACAGCGCCTACGCGAGGCCGCCGAAAAAGCCAAACATGAACTCAGTTCATCCCTTGAGACGGAAATCAATATTCCGTTCATTGCCGTGGGCCCTAGCGGACCGCTGCATATGCAAAGAACCTTGAAGCGGAGCGACCTGGAGATACTGACTCGCGATCTGGTCGAACGCACCATAATCGCGTGCAATGAAGTATTGAAGGACGCCAAATTGAGGCCCGATCAAATCGATCAAGTAGTGTTGGTGGGCGGGATGACGCGAATGCCCATGGTGCAGCGTAGCGTCCGGGAGCTATTCGGAAGAGATCCGCACAAGGGCGCAAATCCAGATGAGGTGGTTGCTGTGGGCGCGGCAATCCAAGGGGCAGCCATATCTGGAGCCATCGACGAAGTCCTATTGCTAGATGTTGCTCCCCTATCGATTGGTGTTGAGACAGGTGGCGGAGTGTTTACTTGCCTCATCCCTAGGAACACGACTGTTCCCACGCAACGCGGCGAGATTTTCACGACCAGCGTCGACAACCAGTCTTTCGTGCCAATTCACGTCCTGCAGGGTGAGCGCGAGATGGCGGCTGACAACCACAGCCTTGCCCGGTTCGAATTGACCAAAATTCCCCCAGCGCCCCGCGGAGTGCCGAAGATTCAAGTCTCATTCGCCGTCGACGCCAATGGTATATTATCGGTCGAAGCAAAGGACTTGGCCACCGGGAGATCCCAAGCCATCAATGTTGCTCCCGCTAGCGGGCTGACACAAGAAGAGGTTGATCGACTGGTAAGCGAAGGCGAAAAATTCAAGGCCGCCGATCAAATGCGCCGTGAACTCGCTGAGGTGCGCAATCAGGCCGAAGCATTGCTTTATACGACCGAGCAAGCCCTCGAGAGTTACGCCGACCTGTTGCCAGAAGAGCGAGTAATCTCCGTGAAAGGCGATGTTGAGGTGCTACGCGGTCTGCTCGAGAGCAATGGGGACATCACTCAAATTCGAGCATCCTATGCAGCTCTCGAGCAGGCAACCTTTGAAATCGCCGAGGCCATGTACGGCTCCGGCACTGCCACCTAGGACGCAATCATCGTTTCGATGGAATCGCGGCGCTAGACTCAATCAGCCTTCGTCGGATGAGGCCAGTTTCTTCTCGATGGCCTCAAGGTGAGCTGCGACTCGTGGGTCTGAATTCTTTAGTGCTTCGACACGCCGCACAGCGCTAATTACCGTTGTATGGTCGCGATTACCGAATGCGCGCCCCAACTCAGGGAAACTGCACTTCAGTCGTTGTCGACACAAATACATGGCCACCTGTCGGGCAAAAGCCACGCTCTTATGTCGGTCCTTGCTGAGCAGTTCCGAATTCGACAACCGAAAGTGCCCGCAAACAGCGCGCTGAATGTCGGCCACGCTCGTAGGGTCAGGCCGCCTGGACCCGACTGTCATCAGCTCCGCCCGTGCAAACTCCACATCAATGCGTCTTCCGGTCAGCGAAGATTTTGCGGCCAGGCGAATCAGCGCTCCCTCGAGTTCGCGCACGTTGCTTTGAACGCATTGTGCAAGCAGCACGGCCACTTCATCGGGAACGTCGATTCGCTCGAGCTCGGCTTTCTTTCGAACGATCGCTACCCGTGTCTCGAGTTGAGGTGCCTGTACATCAGCTACGAGACCTGAAGTGAAACGAGACGCCAGTCGCTCGGGCATTCTTTGAAGCTGGTGTGGATACTTGTCGGCGGACACGACAATCTGCCGATCCGCATCCCGTAGCGCGTTGAACGTATGAAAGAACTCCTCTTGTGTCTGTTCGCGACCAGCCAAGAACTGAATGTCATCCACCAGCAAGACATCGCACCCCGCGCGATACCTGAGCCGGAATTCGTCCATCTTATGGTGCTGGAGAGCTTCGATGAATTCGTTCGTGAATCGCTCTGCCGACACGTACATCACCTTGGCCTCGGGACG
>PMCK01000025.1 GCA_003154095.1 Myxococcales bacterium
GGGCGGACCTCTGTGTCCGCCCGATCTCCGCGCGTAACGGCGAACCTCCGTGTCCGCCCAGCTCGCGTCTCGTCGTCACGGACCTTCGTGTCCGCCCGAGCCGCGTCTCGCCGTTACGGACCTTCGTGTCCGCCCAGGCTGCGTCTTGCCGTCATGTCGTCTCCCGGGGCGGACACAGGGGTCCGCCCCTACTGGAATTCGGGGTGCACCTGTCGAACCTCTTTCGTGAGACGCCATCGGCCGTATAGGATGCGAGCGTTTGAACTTGCGCATGGGGATTATTCAGCCACATCCGCGGCGCAATAGGTTCGGGAGTCAATGATGTCGAGACTGAGTATGCGTTGGATGGTCGTGACAACGGTGGGGATGATTGCCTCGAATGCGACGGCACAAGGATGGGAGGATTCGCCCACGCCGCCGGCGGAAAACAAGGCGGACGCTCCAGCTACGAGCCTCAAGGATACGAAGAAGGCAAGTAGTGATAGCGGCATTTCCGTGGACGCATCGGCCAGCACGAATGCGCCTGCACCCAATGCGAACGCCAATGCCGCCGCGGCAAGCACCCCAGGAGAAACCGTTGCACCCGCCGCGGCTGGCGCCGCGGCTGGCGCCGCGCCCGATGCCATGCCCGTCAGCGACGACGGTAAACCTTGGATGGAGCAATTATTGCCAACGGACGGACTCATCGAAATTGGCGCCGCCGTCGGGCTGCTGTTTCCGTCCAAGGTTCTAAATCTTCAATCGCAGACCGCGAAGCATCAGCACTTGTCCACGGCGCCCGAACTGGGGGTTCGCTTCGCGTATTTCCCCATCAAGTACGTGGGTGGCGAGCTCGAGTACATGGTCGGCTTTACGAAGACGGATAAAGACAATCAAAGCGCAAATACGTGGGCCATGCGGGGCCAGTTGATTGGACAGCTTCCGTTCTGGAGAATTACGCCGTTTGCGGTGCTCGGCGGCGGGCGTCTCGGCGTAATCAGCAACACGATGGGCAGCGATGGCGATCCTGCATTTCACTTCGGCGTAGGTGCCAAGGCGGCCATTACGGATTCGCTGCTGGCTCGCTTCGATATTCGCGACAACATGGCGCAAAAGCATGGGGCTTCCGACGGAACGCTCTGTAACAGTTTCGAAGTATTGCTCGGCGTGAGTTTGACGCTCGGCCGCCCGCAGCCACCGCCGGCGAAGGTGGTCGACGACACGGACGGCGATGGGTTCGTTGATCGTATTGACAAGTGTCCGAGGGAACCGGGCGTAGCCCCCGATGGTTGTCCACTGAAAGACTCGGATGGCGACGGCATCATGGACAATGACGACAAGTGTCCAACTGAAATGGGTGTAGCCCCCGACGGTTGCCCGATTAGGGATTCCGACGGCGACGGCGTGCCGGATTCGAAGGACAAGTGTCTGAATGAAAAGGGCGAGCCCCCCGACGGCTGCCCCACAACGCGGGACTCAGACGGGGACGGCATCATCGATTCGAAGGACAAGTGCCCGAATGCCGCCGAAACAAAGAATGGCTTCGAGGACGATGACGGCTGCCCCGACGAATTGCCTGCTCGGGTCAAGGACTTTACCGGCGTTATTCAGGGGATCGAATTCGACCAGAATAAGGCAACGATTCGGGCGAGTTCCTCGACGACTCTGGATAAGAGCGCGGGCGTACTCGCGGAGTACCCCTCGCTGCGCGTGCTAATCACGGGCCACACGGATAACACGGGCATTCGCGAAAGAAACGTTCAGCTCTCCAAGGATCGCGCCGAATCCGTCAAGGCCTACATGGTTGGCAAGGGAATCGACTCAACAAGAATCGAAACCAAAGGAGCCGGCCCCGACGAACCCATCGACTCCAACGTCACCGCCATTGGACGCCAGAGGAATCGGCGGATCGAGTTTAAGTTGCTGAAAGACTCGGATTAGGCGAGTTGCGGCGAGCCCCGCGCGGCTGCCTTCGAGCTGAGGCGAGCTGCGAGCAGCAGCGAGGCATGCCTCGCTGCTGGCTTGATCCGTCAATCGTCGTCGAGGGATCGTCGAGACTCGCCGATTCCTCAGGCAATCGCGACTGATTCAGCAGCAGGCGAGGCATGCCTCGCCTGCTTCGTCAATTGACGCTTATCCGCCGACAACCGCGCGGAAAGTCGGGGAACTCTTGCTCAATTCCTCCAAAGTTCCGATGCTTTCAAGCGATTGATCGGGCCCAAGCACGACAATCGTCTTTCCAAATCGCGCAATCTCGAGCCGATGCGTGACGATAATAATCGCGGTGTCCTCTGCAATCGCCTGCAACGCTCCGAGCAACCGTTGGCGCCCCTGAGCATCGAGCCAGGCGTCGGGTTCATCGAGAAGCAATAACCTCGGATACTTGAGAAGAGCCCTCGCAATCGCGACCCGACGCCGCTCGCCGCGCGAAAGATTGCCGAGTGCGTCATTGATATCGCACTTCATGTCGAGCGCTTTCAAGTAGGCCGAAAGCTCCATAGCCGTCGCGCTAGGAACTACGAGCTGCGCATTCTCGAGCAAAGTCAAAGCTTCAATAAGCACGGGCTCTTGCGGCACGAAAGCGATCTGACTTCGCTCAGCCATCTCCGCGACAATTCCATCGATTTTGACCGTGCCCGCCCGCGGCTCGAGCACGCCAGCTATCGTTCCGAGCAGCGTCGATTTACCGCACCCATTGGCACCGACCAAAATCAGCGGCTCGCCGAGATCGACCGTAAGCTCACTGACACGCACGCCGAGCTCGGACTCGTAATACACCTCGAGCCCTGAGATCGAAAGCGTCTGCGGGCGCCTATCGAGCCTCTTGAACGTGTCAATCGGGCGCCGTTTCGCCGGGCGCATGGCAGCCAATTCCGAGCGGGCCCCGAGCATTGCGTCCCAATGCCGAGCCCCCATGATAAGCGCGGGAAGCGCACTCGCGAGCACGATCATGTCGGCGACATTGATGACCAAGCTATCCTTGATGTCTGTTAACTCACGCAGCAGTCGCGGCACGTCGCCTTGCACGAGTACGGCGGTTAAACCGGCAGCGATAAGCAACCCAAGGCCCGCGCGTAGCAGCAGCCGGGAGCGCTCGAGACGCGCCTCGGCCTCTGACCACGCGTCGCTGGAGCGTGCGACTTTTCGTAAATATTGGCCACGTGCCGTCTCTGAAGAAACCTCACCCTGATCGGCGGTCGCGACGCTCATCCACGCGCCGAGTTTTCTCAGGGCATCCACGACGGCTTTATGAAGCGGCCTTCGGCGCTGCTGCATCAAAATGCCGATGACGGCGGTTGCAATGAGCACACCGAGCACGCTTGCCACAAGGCCCAGGCCTAGGCGCGTTGCGCTCAGCCCGAGCAATATCAAGGTGGCCAGGTACCCCGCGATGAAACCAGGAACATCGGACGACACGGCGCGCTCGGCGAGGAATGCAGCACGCGTTGCACCCACGTTCATCGCCTGCACACGCGAGGCACTCAGGGCGTCGGCGGCAAAACCGACCATAGCCGAGCGCCGCACCCGGCGACGGCAAACGATGGATAGGCCACTTCGCAAGGGCTCGAGCAGCAGCCCAAGCGCAAGCGGCGCATAAAGCGGCACGACCGTCGTCAAGCAATAGGCCGCGAGCGGAAACGCCAGAATGCGCATTGCCCCGAGCAGAGCCAAAGCGACAATTGGACCCCTCACCTGCCTGGTAAGATCCGTCAACTCCAAGGTTGGACGTTGAGATCCCGGGGTCATCGTCGGACGTCATAGCATGTTGGACCCGCTCGGAGTTAGCTGGCGAGGCATGCCTCGCCAGCTGCTG
>PMCK01000383.1 GCA_003154095.1 Myxococcales bacterium
TTGTTGCTGAACAAGAACTTGATCCCAATCTGGGCGGCGAGGATACCAATCTCCTGGAACGTCCGTGAGATCCGTTACGACCCAATGCGCATGGAGTGGCACCCCAATATTGGGCATCAAGAGCTGAGTGTAAGTGCTGTCCCAAACCGCGCCTGTTTGGGGCACGACCGGGGGCGAACATTCGTTTACAGAAGCGCCGTAGAGGACCGTCGGGTCCACGATATCGGAAGTGTCAGGGCAATACGTATAGCGGTTCGGAAATGGGCCGTACCAAGGCGGTTGCCACGGCGGCTGGGCANNGTCACCGCGGAGTCATAGTTAGGATCTCCTGGCATTACTTCCGTGTACGGTTGGGGCTCTTGATCACAAATATCCGGGTCACCGCAGGTATCATTGACACTATAGGGAACACTGAACTCCCAGAGGTTGGGGTTCTTTCTGCGGGCGGGGACGCTGACCATCCAATCACCCAAGATGTGTGGCAAGCGACAATCGTAACCGGGCACGTTCTTGGGCATATGCGGGAAAAGTGCGAAGTTGTCCGAATAGGCGAATGGCGTCTCCGTATTGCGATAGATCAAGCTGCGCCATGGCGCAAAAATCGCCGTGCGCGGGGCTGTCTTCTGAGTGCTTAGGGGCACAAATGGTGTCAATGGCCAAAGTCCGTCTGCGTCAGCCTTGGGGCTCCAGAACGTATAATTGGAGTCGCCTTCCACAGGATAGTCCATCAGCGACGGCGTGATATATGGCATCGGGATGGTGCCGCCCGGGCCGCGCGAGATGCGGGGACTGAACTTGTCGAGCGGGAATTGGAATATGCCGCCGTCTGGACCTGGCAAGAAATTCAATACGTCCACTAGCACCGGGTTGTCAACTGACGCGTCGCCGTGCGGATTGTGACAATGCGCGCAGTTTCCAAGCATGTACCCCTGTGCTGTGAGCTCATAGTCATTGCGCGGTTTGCGGCTACCCTGAGAATTTTCAAGATTCGAAAGGTCATCGGCTGAGTCAACACCGCTTATGACACCATAGTCAATCAAACGCTGCGACTGCGTCAATTCATCAGCGGCTGCAGGCTCGATGACGCCTCCTTGTCCTTGGGGCCTGCGCTTCACTTGCAAGGGCGTGAACCCAAGAATGAAGCTTTGACTGGGACTGCCCTTGTGACAGTCCATACAACGATCGCTACCGGGAATAGCGTAGTGTCTGATCAACTTATTTGCCTGAAGGGCATACGTTAGATTGGACGGCTTGGTCGCCTTGACCGCGGCGGCCGCGGGCTCATCCGTGACATAAGTGATTAGGCGATCGGTGAATGGTTCGCCATCGCGCAACGGATCAGTCACCAGCTGGGCTTCAGTTTCGTCGTCATTCCAGGCGTAAGTGCCGAACAGCGCAGTTGGTTGAAACGAGCCATCGGGCATTAACTGATCGGGCCGTGACACGATTAGGCGCGTCTCGATTTTGCGGAATCGGGCTGAGCCGTCAGTGTCCGTGATTTGCTTGAGAAACGTTTTGTAGAAACGAGTATTCGGGGGAATGTTGAACTTCTGGTTGTCCTTGTCGAACGAGATGGCCTGACCACGAGGAACCCTGACCATCCGGAGTTTGCCTGCGTTGTCCGACCAAAGTGGATACCCGGGGGCATAGGCAATGACGCCGTAATGGGCCAGCGTCTCCGTATCCAACGTGAATAGATCGGTGTCATCCAGGCGCTCGGGTAACCCAATTTGATCCACCAACGTTCCCTGACCCGGCGGCGCTGCTTGCATCTGAGCGAATTTCTGGTCAAGCTCGTCCATCTTTGCCTGTTCGGTACCGACAATTCCCTTATTCGGTAAGCAGGCGCCGATATTGCTCATGTCATTGCCGACATCGGGCTTCATCAGGTACGTGTTAGCGCCAGCGCCCGGATTCGGGCTCTGGTCCGTGACGTAAAAGACATCGATGGGCTTGCCGGCGGCGAGCCATCCCTTTAACAGATTCAGCAATTGCGCCGCGGGGTCATCAGGGGTTCTCTGGGACGCAGGTTTGCCCTGAGCACTTGGCGGAGGCATAAACGTGTTGGGATCATCCGACGTCAAGCGATCGAGCATTGCCTGCACGTCTTGCGCCGCGAAGTTGGAGCGATTGACNNTATATATATCGTCGACGAACACCGCCGTACTTTGAGGCGCGCCTGCGTCCTGCGACATGGTCGCTAACCGGGAAGGAATTGGCTGCCCCTGCACTGGCAAACATTGAGAGGGTCCGGCGGCTGCGTCCTGATTCGAGTTTCCAGCGTCGTTGTTCGACTGGTGGCCTTGGGCAACATGGCTATTGTCGAAACCGGAGCAACCCGCTACAGCCATTGCAACAAAACTTCCAAGGACACAAACACTCAGTAGAATCTGCTTCACAGCCAATCTCCAAATTTACAGCCGCAAGACGGACCGGAAACAATCGGGCGATCCGACGCGGCGGACTTGTACCGGCACACCGCCCCAACCCCCCGATTCGTAGTGCCCACACTGGCTCCTTCGCAAGTGCAGTGGGTAACGATATCTGGATTTTTGGTCCGAAGTGTGAAGCTGAATTCAGCGCAGACGGCACGAAGACTTGTGCGCGCGAACGGCAGCCGCTCGGTCGCGTGCCCCGGCGTTGTTTGATGACAATTCGATATCAACGATTACGCAACTGTGACAGTACGTTTCGTGACACACCGCGCAGCCGGTGCATTCATGCCGAATTATGGACTACCGGTAACCTATGGTGTCCACGTGGAAAATGGCTTGCCCAGGCGGCAGGCTTCCTGTCGGACCCCTTATTGCGCTTTGGAACGTCAAGTCAACGGCAGAAACGTGCTGCGAATCAAATATGGTAATGACGTTACCAAGTGGGTCTAACGAGGTTTCGGTTGCAAACTGAAGAGTCGTGAATTGCACCCATTGGTCAATGGCGCCGGGACAGATATTGGCACCGTACGATATCGACGTGTTGCTGCCTGAATCCGACACGGCCAATGCTACAGCGTAACACGCGGTTGAATTGCTCGGCATCAGGCCGCCATCTGAATCGAGATCGGAATCGAGCCGCACGCAGGCGAACAGGGACTTGTTGGTCAAGTCAATGACTGAAGGAAGTGTGCCATCCACTTCCGACTTCTGATTCCAATTCGTGAACGGCACTGTCACCTTCATGGAACCACTCGAAGCATTCGACGCGCTGTCGCTGGAACTATCCCAAATGAAACTTGGTGTAACCTTAGGCGAGCTTGTCTGTGCATTAAATTCACTTGCATCGGTTGCTTCATCGAAGCTGTAGAGAATGGTGTCGCCAGGCAACGTAACGCAATTTCTAGACGTGGACCCGCCCGTGCCTGCGCCGCCAGTGGCCGGAGCGCCGCCAGTTGCCGGAGCNNAGTTGCCGGAGCGCCGCCAGTTGCCGAAGCGCCACCACTTCCGGTGGCACCGCCGGTTCCTGCGCCCTTCAACGTGATGCCACACTCACTTGCGCAATAATTAGCTTCGCAGCCTAGCGCAAAAATAGCCATGCCAGCCGGTCTAGTGACGTCGCTAAAATCGGTGATTACGTCTGTCGGGTTTGGAACGGGCAGATTCATCCCGTCCGTAATCTTCTGCATGCAGGGGCCATTTGGATTATTGAAGCAAGCTGCTCCCGATTTTGAGCCACAGTAGCAATTGGCTGGAAGAAATGAGTCACCGGAGAAGCCACATTTCGTGTCCAGCAAGCAACTATAGACGTCTTTGCACAGTTGGGCATTCGTGTCCGACGTATTGGGACTGGTGCCCTGCATGTTCTCACAAGGCGGCACTGAAGAACTGGTGATGGTTGTGTTTCCGGGGCTATAGCAATTGCCGCCGGGCGTTACCATTTGTTGCGTAAGGCAATCGCTGCATGCAGAACTGATCTGGCAGCATGAGCTGGTTCCTGCGGTGCTGCCACCGGCGCCACCCGTGGAACTGCCGGCGGTACTCGATGTGCCCGCGCTGGTATTCGCCGCGCTGCCGCCTGTGGTGCTGCTGTTGCCACCCACAGAAGAATTACCCGCCACCGCTGTGTTTCCCCCGACGGTTGTTGCCTGACCACCTGCGCCCCCTGCGCCACTGTTACTGTTGCTGTTACTGTTGCTACTGCCGCAGCCCGAAGCAAAACAAAGCAGCACGAGGCCCACTTGGTGATTTGCCATTCGACGCCGATTGCGGCGGAACGTCGACGTCTGAACAGCGAATCCCAAAAGCTGGGTGTCTGGATCGAACAATGTACGCATCATAACCTCCTACTCTCGAGTGCTGCTGAGAACCTTTGCCCGACTTACGACCACCACCCCGATTATTGTGTCAGCTGACTGCATTGGTCATACGAGGGTGTTGGGCCGACATCCTCGTCCTGCAGCTGATCGAGATACCAGAATGCCATGAAACCCGCATTGATGGCTCCGCGAATCGTCCAGCGAACTAATTGATCGTTAGTCCATTGCGCAGATACCGTCGCGTCGGGACCTTCCCCGATGTACCGTTTTCCGTCCTTGTCCGTCGTCGGGCAATAGGGATACCGAGTGCAAGCGGCGGACGGCGCAGCACCACATTCGGAGCTCAGGTGGCCCGGCAACGGCGCCAAATGAGCAGCACGCCAGGCGTCAGCCAACTGCAGCGTATTGGAATCGCTCGGTTTGCGAATGCACAAAGGGAAGTAAATGTTTGAGGGAATGCCGCTGCGATCGTTGGAGAGAGAAACCACTTCCCCGCGTTGGTTGACCACGGAGGCACCCGCTGGGTAAAGCGTCGAGTCGTAATAATCGCCAGCGAATAGCCCAAATTTCACGGCGTTTACGTCCGCAAGCCAATTTAGGGCTCTAAGAGCCCTTACCGGGGGCGGATTGTTGACAGTGCAAATCTGCCCCCACATCATGGCGTCACCATTGGTGTAAATGAGGGATGTATTGGATGCGAACAATC
>PMCK01000346.1:0-200 GCA_003154095.1 Myxococcales bacterium
GAACAACCCGTCCATGGGCCGTCGAGAGAACTCGACTTGAAGATCTGGAAGGGAACGATTTCGCTGACCACTACCGCATAGGTGCCGTCCGGTAGCTCCACCGCGGACACGTTGTGTCCTTTGTGCGGTGTGGAGCCGCCGGTGCTGTACACGTAGTCTTGCCGTAGATACGGGCCAAGCACGTTGGTTTGGCTGATGGC
>PMCK01000346.1:240-38771 GCA_003154095.1 Myxococcales bacterium
TGGCGCTCTCGATGCCGTTCGAGATGTCGCGCGGTATGACGCCGGGAGTTGTCGTTACGCCCCACGTGGCCGAGCTCAGCGGCGCAACGGTGGGCATCGGTTTGATGTAGTCCTCGAAGGGCTTGGCCTGCGCGCTACCTCCACTCAGGCTAACGTAAGCGAGCACCGCCGCGATTCCGAGGCCTGGGTACATCAAAGGCCGATCCCCCTGCTTCGGGGACGCAGTCAAACGACACGCAGATTTCGTCGGCCGAGCTATTGAGTGGTGTTGTTTGGACATAAACGCACATATCCTTGCAAAATTATGGTGCCTTGGGCGATTCAGCCTAAGGTTTGCCCACGAACGTCGTCACACTCTGGCTCGCCAGCGAAGCCGCAAAGCGCGAGCCGCTGACGGTGATGGCCGTCTGGGCAGCCAAGTTGTCAGTGCCTGACGTCACATAGGGTGTCATCGAGCACGGGGCCGCACCGGTGATGAACAGCGATACATTCGCGGCGCTGGTGCCCGTGTTGATGGCCACGATTGAAACCGTACCATCCGCTGGGCTCGTGTACGCGGATATGTAAACTCCCGTCGGCTGGGTTCCCGATGTGGCGACCCGCTTGTAGCCGGGGCGCACGTATCGGGAGTAGTTGCCCAAGACCCAGAGGCGCTTGGTCCACACGTTCGTTGTCGTATCGTAGAGTTCACCGCCGTTGCCACTGGCGTTGTACAACCACCAAAGGTGCCATGCGTTGACGTTGGGCTTTGTGAGGTCGTTGTGCATGGTTGTCGCCATCTTGAGGGCGCTTGCGATACCGTCTCCAGTTGAGTCACCGGTCCCTGTGCCGGTGTCGACCTCGGTTTCCCAANNGATGCATCAGTGGTAAGCGTGCCACAGCCGTATTCGTGGCTTGCAAAGATGTCCACGGCATCCCACGCAGCGGTGCTGGCCTTGATTACCGGGAAGAAGGTGTCGAAGCCGCATCGGTTCATTGTCTCCGGGGCCATGACCTTTATGTTTAGCGGCTTCATGGCAGCGCTAAGATACGGAATCCACGTTGTCAATTGCGCGGCGGAATACGATGTCGTTCCGTTGATGCCGCAGCTGTCCGGTTCGTTCTCGGCAGAGACAGCATAGATCGGCACGCCCTGGGTCGTTGCATTCTGAACCCAGGTGGACAGTTGGTTCGCCCAGCCTTGTGGATCCGAGAGCACGGGCATGCTGCCGCTGGTGCAACCGTTGGGGTTGTTTTGCTGGGTTGTGTAAGGCCCACCTTGGGCGCCGTTAGTCCCCATACCCCAGGGAGTCAGCCACACGGTGGCGCCCATACTGGCTGCTGATTTGGCTATCGCAAGACCATCCCCGTAGCGAATACGAAGCAACGTCAACCCCGCACCCGTGGTGGTGGACCACAGATAGTTCGCATCCGAAGCGTTGCGATAGCTTCCCGCCCACGCCGAGGAGACGCCGAAGCCGGTGATCTTCTGCTGAGTGCTGCCCAGGTTGACAACGATGTCACTCGACGTGGACGTCCCTGCACCACAACTCGACGTGAACCCGCCACCGCCAGGAGTCCCACCCGTCGCCGGGTTGCCTCCCGTAGGTGCGGTCCCCCCGGTAGCTTTGGTCCCGCCAACTTGTGCGCTGCCGCCCGTGGCCTTGGTGCCACCGGTTGGCGCAGCGCCGCCGGTTGGTGGACTGCCACCCGTGGCTTTGCTGCCACCAGTGGCGACGGCCCCGCCTGTCACCGGGACCAGCGACGAACCTCCAGAACTTGTGCGTCCTCCAGTGACCGCGAACGTGGTCCCGCCTGTCGCCGGTCGACCGCCGGTCGCCATTGCCCCTCCGGTCGCTAGCCCACCTGAGGCAGAACTCGTACCGCCCGTTGCCCCTCCGGTCGCTAGCCCACCTGAGGCAGAACTCGCACCGCCCGTTGCCCCGCCAGCGTTGGACGTACCCCCGGTTGACGCGGAGCCGCCTTGCTCAGAACCACCGACACCGCCAGTGCCACCCGGGCCGGCTGGATTGTCGGATCCGCTGCAAGCGACCAGAGCCGCGGTGCTGATGACAAGACTGCTGACAAACGAGCTTCTCATACTAAGCAGTGTAATTTGTGGCGACTTCCGTCTCGAATTCAGATTGCCGTGGCCAAGTGTTGTCATGACAAAATAACCTCACATCAGACGGTCAAGAAAGTTTTGGCGTCGACGTAATCGGAGAATCAGAACTCCGAGCGCCCCGATCAGCGCAAGTGACTTCGAGTGTGATGTTCCACCCGCAACGCGGCAACTGCAGCTCCCGCTGTTTGACGAATCACCAGTGCTGGTCGTGCCGGCGCTACTCTCCGAAGTCGTAGCTCCAGCAACTCCGACGATTCCGCCGGTCACGCCGGCCCCACCAACGGCAAGAGCACCTCCAGTCACCAGCTGGCCGCCTGCAGCGTTACCACCGCTGCCGCTCATGACACCACCAGTGGCCGAGACCACGCCGCCTGTAGCGTTCGGAGTCCCACCCGCTGACACATAGCCACCCGTGGCGGCAATGGCGGTAGATCCGCCAGTGTTTGAAACACTCGTTGTACCACCCGTGGCGATGGGACCAAGCCCGCCGGTGGCTTTGGATCCGCCGATGGCATTGACGCCACCCGTCGCAACGGCGCCGCCCGTTGTACTGCTGCCGCCGTTAGCTTTGGAACCACCCGTTGTACCCGCATTGCCGCCGGTTGCCTTGGTCCCGCCCGCTGCAGTCCCTCCGGCAGCTGGTGCGCCACCCGTGGCCGATACGCCGCCTCCGCCACCCGCACCGCCTGTGCTTGAGCCGCCGCCAGTACCGGCGAATTGCCAATTGTTGAAGTTGAACGTGCTGCCTCCGAACACGAAGTACAAGTCATTGACACCCGATGCACCGCTGATCGTGCACGTCGTGTTAGCCCAAGTCTGCGTGCCACCCGTGGCTGAAACGTTGCAGGTTCCAACCAGCGTTCCCGTTTGACTCCCAAGNNCCAAAATCAACGTTCTTCACCTTGATGTAATCACCGCTGCTGATAGACGTCACGTCCATGCCGCCCTCGCCGCACACCTCGGTCGTAACGCCAGATTCCCAGGCAATGGTCTCCGCTTCGTTTTTCAGGTACGGGTTCAGGTTGGCAATGGCTTTGGGACCGGCGGTCGTCGAAGCGATGGTTGGAATTGACCCGTCGGCGTTGTAGGTGAATTCCTCGAGGCACACCGAGCGGTTGTAGCCGCCGCCGTTCGACGGGACCGAGCCGCCACTCTTTAGCGCGCCGTTGTGATAAAAGAAATACGAATGCCCGCTGAAGTCTATGATGCCAGTGTGATTCGTGAAGCTGGCACCGGTCGCCTTCATGATTGTCCCCACATAGGTGAAGGGCCCCCCAGGTGCGGTAGCTTTGGAGTAAGAGATGTCTTCAGGAATGCCGTTCGCCGCATAGGCGAGAATGTACGTCGAGCCGTGCTTCGTGATCCACGGCCCCTCTTCATACTGAGAGGGGAAGTCGGTGCCTACAGCAGGCCCAAAGGATTGTGTGTTGACCGTGGGGCATTGGATACTCCCTGAGTAGGAAATCATGTCGGCGTTCAGTTTCACGTAGCCGGGAACGCTTCGCCCGAAATAGAGGTACGCTTGCCCGTCATCGTCGATGAAGACCGTGGGATCGATGTCGCCCGTGCCTCCCGAGCAACCGGCGGTGACGAGCGCCGAGCCTTTGGCGTCTGTGTACGGGCCCGTCGGGCTCGTGGCGACCCCTACGCCGATCTGTGTCCCACCGGATTTGGCGGTCAGGGGAACGTAAATGTAGAATTTCCCATTTCGGGGGATGGCTTGTGGAGCCCACGCGGCGGTAGACGCCCAGCTGAACGTGCTCCATTTAGCCACGACACCGTGGTCAGTCCAGTTCACCATGTCCGTGGACGAGAACGTGTACCACTGGCAAAGGGTGTAGCCGGCTACGGCCGTGCATGGTGTTCCTGCGACGTTCTCGTCGTGCGTAGTAACGAGGTACATCGTCCCGTCAGAGACAAAGGGCGCGGGATCGGACGTGTAGTTGGTCTGTACGATGGGATTGTCGGCAAGCGACGCCGTCGAATACGCGGCCAGCACGCCGAATAAGGGTGCCGCCATGAGAAACCTGCGTTGAAAGAAAACGTTCATTCTAAATCTCCCGTAACTTCGGTATCATTTGTATAACCGAGCCATGCTCACTGCACGCGTAAGAGTGCGGCAGATTCACCTAATTTTTTGCCCTGTGAATCGACGATAATCAGTTTGTACGAGCCGGTATTGGCTGGGATGGCGATGGACGTTGCCGTTCCCGTAGCTTGGGTCATGGTTGCTCCCGCCGCGAAGGTCGTCGTCCCGGCTGGTGCAAACCAGACGGTGTTGGCGGCGCTCCCGCTGCTACGGATTTTGAGTGTCGTTCCTTTGGCGGCCGCGCAGCTCGCAGGAAATACGTAATCCTGTGTTGACATGAGGCTACTCGGAATGACGGCCCGGTACGCTTCCTCCACTCCCGCAGCCAGGCAATACCCGTACTGTGTCACGGGCCACACGTTGTCCGAAACCGCCACTGGAGGGTCAATCGTACTGGTGGGAGGGTTCGCGCCCATCTTATTGACCGTCGCATACGTTCGCAGAATGGTCAGGTCATGCTTGGCGCCGTAGTCCTCACAGTTGATAGTGTACGTTACCCCCGGATCGATATCGAGAACGTTGTCATTCTCGGTAATGTAGGCGCTACCTTCGTCGTTGTGCAGCCCGTACGTGGGCCCACTTGTATTCGGCGGGATACCTTTTACGTAGTTCTGGTTGATGTTCGTGCCGGTCATTTGTCCTAACGTGTAAATTGCACCGCTGTCATGCAGCCGGTTCAGCGTGTTGTTGAAGCGGTTGTAACTCACGTTGTTACTCTTGCACGTCGTCGAGTCCTTGAAATTTTGCCATCCCCACCCGAGATTGATGCCATTGTAAGCGGTCGTATGAATGTGGTTGTGAGTGATCGACAGTGTATCGACGAAGAATGCGGTTACGCCCGCGTGTCCTCCGAACCCACGAAGCGTACTAACGTCGTAGATGAAGTTGTCGGTGATTGAATCTTTCGTGCAGATGCCCTCCACGCCCTTGGCGTATTTCTCGTGGGCCCCGCCGTCTCCCAGATAGACGTGCTGCGGGTGGCCGATCGTGATTCCGCTTCCAGCGATATCGGTGATGTAGTTGCCGGTAATGTTGGAATTGATGACGTCGTTGATCATCGAAATTCCTTCATTGCCACTGTGTTTCACGACATTGCCAACGAAATTGATGGAGTCGGCGCTGTTGACGTTGATCATCGCCGGCAGTGTATCGGTGATCTGGTATTTGCTGTTGTGCCAGTTGCCGTCGCCATAGGCGATGTAAACGGTGGCACCCTGTACCGTCGCCTTGCCGCATGAGCCAGCAACGTTGTAAAGGCTGTAGTCAGTGTTGGCGAACGTGATCCCTTGGAAGGTGATATTCTTGACTCGGTTCGTGTTCGACGTTCCCGCGATGTCCAGGAGCTTCTCGACGACGGGCGCCTCGACATCCGCGCTGGTCATGTCCTCTCCGGAGCGCGGATAGTAATACAGCGTTTTGGTCGTCTTATCGAAGTAGAACTGCCCCGCAGCGTTCAAGAACTCATAGGCATTGTAGATTGTGTGCGAGCCAGAAACGCTGAACCCAGAATTCCAACCCGGCAGTTGTGCGATAACGCCGTACGGCTGCTGCAGCATCAAACCCCGGTACCCATCGGAAGTCGTCACCACGTCCCGCGTGCAGACGATGTTCTCGTTCCAGGTGGTACCATTTACGATTTCCAGATCGTCCTTGTTGCTGGCGATAGCTGGGACGTTTGCGGTCGCGTACTTGACACCGTCGCTGCCGCTGCCGCTAGCCCAGGCCCAGGTGGCTTGCCCCGAAGTGACGGAATATGTTCCAGTTCCACCTGCGGAGGTAACCGCCTTACTGGTCATGGCCGCTCGCTTGTCGTTGACGTAAAGATTCCGCAATTTCGTTGAACGGCTCAGCGAAGCCTTGTAGATGCTGCCACTCGACACGGTCCATCCCGTGACTTTGGTCGCCCCGTTCAACACGGGCGTCTCGCCGGGATACGCTTGATAGTAAATCCTGTGTCCGCCGGTGCCTGAGTCTTGGGTGCCAAATGTAACGGTACTAGTGATGCCGTAATTCCCACCCCGCAGATACACGTAGATGTCGCCCGTCATGCTTGTGTTGACGGTGCGCACAGTGTCGCGAGCTTTGGTTACCGTTTGAAACGGCGCGTCGATAGTACCGGCATTGGTGTCACTGCCCGTGGGTGACACGTAATACGTCGCTTGGCCCACGTTGCCGCCCGTTGCGGTCGCGGTGCTCCCGCCAGAGCCGCCGGTTGACCTGCCACCGGTTGCCGCTACCGTGTTGCCACCCGTAGCAGACGACCCCGCTTTGGCCGAGCTGCCACCCGTTGAACTTACACCGCCGGCTGTACTCGCACCGCCGGCTGTGCTCGCACCGCCGGTTGCAGATCGCCCCCCGGAGCTAGGTGCACCTCCCGTCATCGCGCCGCCGCCGGATGCCGTGTTGCCACCGATGCTGGAGGTTCCGCCCACCGCTGAACTTCCTCCCACACCGAGCGCACCTCCCGTCGCCGTGTCGCTCGTCGCTTGAGTGCCACCGACGCCGGTTGCGCCGCCACGCTGCGCCGTGCCGCCGGTGGCGTTCGTGCCGCCCGTTGCGCCTTGGGATCCGCCAGTCCCAACATCTGCGGCCGTTCCGCCAACATCGCCGGCCCCGCCAGGCGTAACGGAATTACCGGAGCAAGCACCGGCTAGCATCGAGGCGCAGAACACGATCAATCGTTCAAAGTGTTTGTGTTGTTCCATTCGCACATCGCCTCGGTATTTGGTTGTAAATGATCTTTGCTATCGCGTTGTTAGCGCACGGCCCAACCCTAGGCCGATGTCTCGAGGGTGAAGATAGACCGGCTCGATCGAAGATCGCAGTGACGTCGGGCCCCGGCTTCTGTTTCAAAATCGGCGTCCGAATTGCGTCAAGACTCTAGCACTTGACTAGCGAGGCAGTTACAAATGGTTCGGACGAATTGGGAAGGCGCCCGAGGTTGGGTCTAGGGGAAAAAAAACGCCCCTCAGGCCATGCTCGGTCGATTTTTGTAACAAGTCGAGAAGCCCAAAGACAATTAAGCCTGAGGAAGGTTTTGTTGGCCGTACCAAAGCAGCATTTTTGGTTGTAGCGGCTCGGAAAGCCCAGCCCACTATCTGTGTACCGGTGCGCGGTGCGACGCGGATATTTGCAAACGGGTCATCGCTACCTGCTTTCTCCGTTGACGCGCAGACGACCGCACCCTGAATTCTGGCTCCGGCACCTTTGGGTTCGGGGTGCGCCAGCGCCGATCTTGGGGTGGATCAGATGCGTTTCCGTGCCGTCAAAACCAGCAAGTCGTACAAAAGTTCCGGGGCGAGTATTCCCCACACTACGCCTTTATGCCATGGTTTTGCATGTTCGAGCGACAGCTTGCCGGTAGCTTGCCTGTACGGATCAATCGGTCGAATGTTTGTTAGTTGCAAGTCGGTTGGAATTGTGATCGGCGCAATCCTTCTCGCCGGGCGCGCACAAGCGCAAGAGCCACAAGAACAATTGGTCGACCTGAAGTACGACGTGGATCCGGTACTGCAAGGGTGCCCGGGTGCTGTCGAGTTTCGATCGATCGTCGCCGGGCAGCTCGGTTACGATCCCTATAGGCCGGGCGCGGCGCTCGGCGTGGAGGTTCGCGTTCGAGCGGCCGAATCGGGTCTCGAGGGAACAATTGACTGGAGTGCCGCCGACGCGAACAAGCTCGGCGAGCGCCGCTTTACTTCGCGGAACCAGGATTGCCGCGAAATGATGACGACCGTTGGGTTCGTGGTGGCGGTTCAGATTCAACTGATGGCGACGGAAAAAGCGAAAACGTCTCCGCCCCACTCCGACAACGAGCAGAGCACACACAGCCAACAGGATGGCGCCGACCTGCCACCGCCGGTTCGGTCAGTGACGCTAACCATCAGGAGCTTCGAAGTGCACCCGGCTTCGTCCGACTCCACGAAATGGACGACCCTGGTCGGCCTAGGTTCGTCTGTCGCGTTTGGCTTGGCACCGCACGCCCTCGTGCAAGGCAGGCTGTTTCTCGCACTGCAACGCGGGTGGGTAGGGCTCGAGGCTGGGGCCGAAGCGAGTCTTCCCTCGACAAGCCGCGAGACCTATGGGGGTGGCCACCGGGACGAATTGTTCTTGGGCACGCTTGCCGCGTGCGGCTACGAGGGCCCTTTTGCTGCCTGCGGGGTCGGGAAACTCGGACAGATCCTCGTGCGCGGGACCGGGGTCGACAAACCAGCTTCCCCGAGCGGCTTTCTTGCTCAAGTGGGCCCGCGGCTTGGGTACTCCCTTGGACTGGGCAACCACCTTGCCCTACTCGGTCGTATCGAGGCGCTCTATTTGCTTACGCCGTGGACGATCGACCTAAACCAGGTACAAGTCTGGAGAATGCCCCGATTTAGCGGAGTCGCTGGGATCGATCTGGCAGCTCGCTTTCGATGACAATCTGGAAGCCACCCCGACAATAGATAAAGAGGCATGGGTCAAAGATGAGTCATTTGCGCCTGGTGTCGAGCCGGCCCCAATTGCGCCCTGAGGGCGTGGGGAAGCACGTGGACCATCCCTGCCTGGAAACCTTTCAACGCGAGTTCGACTACCTCATCCGAACCTTGCGCCGCTTGGGGGTCCCCTCCAACGACGTCGAGGATCTAGCCCACGAGGTGTTCCTGGTTCTGTTCCAATCATGGGAGAAATATGACCCGGAGCGACCGATTCGAGCTTACTTATTCGGAATCGCATTCCGGGTTGCCTGCAACTACTCTCGGAAAAGAAAGCGAGAGATCTTGTACGCGGTAATGGAAACGACTGACTGCGCGCTGCAACCCGACCAGGAGCTTGAAGCGAACCAAGTGCGCGCACTGGTCTTGAGTGCCATGAAGCGGGTTCCGATGCAAAGGCGGGCGGTCCTCATTATGCACGACATCGATAAGCTACCTATGAATGAGATTGCCTCCAATCTTTCGATTTATCGCTTTACCGGTTACTCTCGGTTGCGCAAAGCTCGCAAGGAACTTGCGGCGGCATTGGCAGCTCTTCTCGGAGCGAGTGAACCATGAATCGTGTGCCTCTCGATCCCAGCATGTCCCAGATTGAGTCCATGCTTGCCGTGGAGCGGGAACTCGTGCCCGAGCCCGACGACATGCGTCAACGTGTGTTTGAGCGCGCTCGGGCATCGTTGAGGGATAATCTGCGAGCTTTTGCCGAGCGCTCGCCGAATCATCGACGGGTGAAAACCCGAGTGGTCGTGGCTGCCGCAATTGTGCTGCCCGCATTGTGCGCAGCGGCGTTTTTTGCTGGATACAGAATCAGAAACCGAAGTGCCGAGACGCTTACCCGATCACCCGCGGCTCCGCCTTCGATCATCGTGCAGCAAGTTCCGGCTCCGTCCGTAGTCGTGGCACTCATTCCGGTGGCTCCACCTTCAAGTCAACTCTCCGCGAATTCCGAGGTGGTGACCGCAGGGCGGCATTCCGGAAATCCGAGTTCGAGTGGTGCCGCAAAGTCGGCAATCGATATCGAGAGCTATACGAAGGAACTTCGGGTGTTGCAGCCTGCACGGGAAGCCGTGGCCAGGCAAGACTTCAACTCGGCACTTTCCTCCATCGCGGAGCACCAACGGTTGTTCCCTTCTGGAAGATTGACAGAGGAACGTGAGGCTTTGCGTGTGAAAGCGTTGCTCGGTGTCGGACGTACCGCTGAGGCCCAACGTGCGGGCGCCACATTTCGCGCGCGGTTCCCTCGAAGTGCACTGCTCGTGCGGATAGAGGAGATGCTGGAAAGACAGAAGTGACTTTCGGGATATCCGCGAGTCGTCGAAGTGAATTGCACCAACGCGTCAGCTCCGGCATCTTGCTCTCGCTGGTGACGGCAGCATGTGGCGGCACGCTCGATGCCGGCTCAGATGTGCCCCGGGGGGTTCTTCCCGTCGATGAGCGCAATCCAATCGTCCTGTGCAATGATGGCTTCAGCGACAATTGGCAGGGCGAATACGCGATGTTGTTCGCGAGCACGGGTAGCCTAACGTTGACTGGTATTGTCATCAATGATGGTTGGCCTTGGACCAACCTGAACGACAACATTACCGGGTGGCGGCAGATGGTAACCGCGGCCCGCGACAGCGGTTTGAAAAACGTTCCGGATCCGATCGCCAGCACCGGGCCTTCACTCGTGCGACCTGATGACAACAATATCGACTCCACCGCGCCCAACCGGTCCGAGGGCGCCTTGTTCATCATCGATGCGGCGCAACGCTTGTCTCTGCCATTCCGGCCGTTGGTCGTCGTGACCGGGGGAAGGCTGACCGACGTGGCTGACGCTTACCTGATGGATCACACTTTGCCCGAAAAAGTCATCGTTGTCGCGTCTCTCGGCTCTGCGACTGCTGATGGCGCCGAGATGGGGGTTCCCAATGGCGAGCTAGATACATGGGCAGACATCGTCGTCGCGCAGAAGTTCCGCTACGTGCAAGTAAGCACCTACTACGATCAAGCAGCGGATGTTCCAGCGAGCTGGCTATCGCAATTACCAGCGAATTCCTTTACGTCGTGGATCCAATCCAAGCAGCCCAATATCGCGAACGCCTTCGATCAAGTGGCTGTTCAGGCTGTTGCCATCCCTTCAATCATTTCGACGGAGACTCGTGCGGTGCAGCAGGGTGAGAACTCCAACAATATGCCGGTCTTGCTAAGTAATACCAACGGTCCGGATTGGCTCGTTTCGCAGACGAGTAGCGCGCTTGCAACAGCGCGTTTCTGGGAGATGTTGCTGGATCCGGCGACATTCGATTCGCAGCGAGCCTATCGACCTGATTCCGGCACGTAACCCGTGTGAGACCGGGATACTCGAGCGACCTTAAGGCGAAAAACCCATCGACCTTGAGGCAAGTTTTCAGAAAGCCGCGTTTGGGCCGGGGCCCCAAACGCCAACACAATAAAAACGTCGCGACGGAGGAACAGGTAGCGCGGGAAGACCTAAGGTACAGGTCACCGACGTCTCCGGTTGGCATAGCGAGCATGCCATGACCGGTTGGGAAGAGTCCCAACAAATTAGAGCTACGCAGAAAAATTGAAGTCATTGGCTCCCTCGACCTCGGGCAGTCAGGGAATTCGCAATTTCTTAGTCGAAGCCAGTAACAATTTCGCCAAGTCCCAACAATTGAAAGGAATGGATCAATGGTTGGGGACGTTTGCATGGCGGGACACCCCTGGTGGTTCGGCAGGCAGCGGGGGCGTGGCCCCAGCCGCTCGAGGTTGCCGCGTAAGGAGCAGCGCGCCAAAATTTGCGGACATCTATAGCAAATATTTCAGTTTCGTCTGGTCGATGGTCCGCTACCTGGGCGTAGAAGCGGCCGCACTCGACGACGTGGTCCAGGATATCTTCGTCGTAATACACGGGCGGCTTTGCACGTTGCAAAGACCCGAGTCATTGCGCAGTTGGATTTACGGTATTACGCGGCGAGTGGTGAGCACCCATCACCGTTTGCAACGAAGCGCACGCATCACGGGAATGCAGCCCTTTGAACCTGAATTGACCCTTACGGAGCAGCCAACCCCGGAGCAACTGGCTGAGCAATCCGAGGAAGCAAAGCTGCTTTGGAGTCTAGTTTCGACGCTCGATGCGCCAAAGCGTGAAGTCTTCGTGCTCGCGGAATTGGAAGAAATGTCTGCTCCTGAAATCGCAGCACTGACGAAGGTGCCGCTCAATACTGTCTACTCGCGACTCCGCGTCGCTCATCGGGAGCTGGAGGAGGCTCTGAAACGGCACAACGCCCGAACCCAAATGCGGAGCCGTCTAGCCCGGTCTGAGTGTAGAGATTACAGAACTCCTTCGGGCAATCAAGAAGGCCGGAGACTCATTCCCTGCGCCCGGAGCGCGTGCGCCGACGTCGAACGAACATAACGATTGCCAGCGCACCCACGCCAAGCAGCGCCGCGTCGCCGCCGCGGCCAACGACGCGACACGAGCAAGTGCCGCCGCCGATCGCGATCCCGGTTCCCGCATCGGGCGATCCACTGCCGCCGTCGATCCCGCCGTCGATCCCGCCAGCGGCGGGCTGGATCGTGACGAGCGAGACGCCGAACCGGGGCAGATCGAAGTCAACGCCTACGGTACCGTCTGCCGCCACCGCGACGGTCCTGTCGGGGACCAGCGGCGAGGGATCCATCGCTTGCTGCAGCGCCGCCCTCTGCTCCGCCGATGGGTTAGCTGGCATGCCTTGCGATACCCAGACGGTGTACGCGTCACCGTGCGTTTCGTCGACGCGCAGGTGCGAGACGCGCACCGTGGATCCGAAGCTCGCCGGAGCTGTGATCGTCAGGTGCACTGGCGTGGCAGAGACATTCACGATGTCATCGTGGTAATTCCACACAAGGACTTGGACAGCGGCACCGTCCAGCGTGGCCATGCCGTTGACGTCCGGCTGACCGCGCACGCCGTTCGTCAGGATGTCGTTCAGTGCGAGTGCCCCGCTGCTGCTCAGGGGCAAGCGGGTCCCGGCGAGGCTCCCCAGCAGCTTGAACGCGCTGAGGACGGGCAAGTTGATGCCGTTCGTGGCAAGCGCGCGATACCCGGCGAAATAGGGCGTGCCGGGAAACGTGAACGCCCACGTGAGGAGGCCTCCCAGCTTGATGCCGACCTGAGCCTCGAGCTCGAGGGTGTGCTTCATCATCGCGATCTCGTAGGCGCCGTACGCGGGTGAATTGCGGTACGCATCCTCGGGGTAGTTGCTCACGGGGCAGGCGGCGCAGCCTTCGGGATCCGCCTCGGTGATGTAGATGGGCGTCTGCTGGAATTGGGAAAACTTAGCGACCGCGTTGAAGCCGGAAAGGTGACGCTCGAGCTGGCTGCCGAGATTCATCTCGACGTGATCCCCGGCAATGTTTACGCCGCCTTTTGCGTGAAACGTCACGAGATCCAGGCGCGTCCCTGTCTTGCCGGTGACGGCATTGGTGCCGGTCGCGCAGTGCTGGAGAAATTGAGTCAAAAAGCCACCCCCGACGATTGCCACCGCCGGGCCACCGAGTACGGCGTTCGGGATCACTTCGTGAAGTGCCGATTCAGTGTAGTCATAGAGCTTCGCGTATTCGTCGAACGTGCCATGCCAGTAAGAGATGTCGGGTTCGTTCCACAGCTCCCAAAGCCAGCTGTCGGCGATGTTCGGGTAGCGCCCGTTGGCGTGCGTGGCCCACTCGCGGATGAGGTCCGCCCACTTCGTGTAGTCGGTCGGGGGGTAGAAGCACCCGCCGTCGAGCAAGGTAATGCTGGAGTTGCGGTAAGGAGCCGGGTGAGTGGAGAGCGCCTCGGGCATGAACCCGATCTCGACGAACGGAAACGCGCCGACCTCGGTGATGGCATCCATAATCCCGTCAGTTAGCGTCCAGCTGTAGACCGGGTTTCCGCCTTCGTCCTCGGTGTAGACGTTCGTCGATCCCCACTTCATCGCCTGGGTGCCGTCGCCGGTGTTGAGCAGGAAGTGACTGCGCACGTGCACGGGCGCGCTGTGCGCGGCGGCGAGGGTGCCGAGCAGCGCCTTGCCTTCCGGCACCGTCGTGTAGTTGATCTCGTCGTAGCCATGAAACGGCCACACTCGCTCGAGCGGTGTCCCAGAGGCGGTCGCGTCGACCGAGACGTTTACAGTCGCGGGTACCTGCGCCCGCGCAGGGGAGGCCATTACGAGCAGCACGGCCATCAACGTCCAGCACGATCGCAGCCAATCGTGAAGCTGATATCGCACCGGAGCGTTTATGTCCGGCCTCGTCCCTCTACCAATCGATTTCACGGATCGGCTTTCTCCTCCGGTGCATGCTGCCACTTCAATCTAGTCTCGTGGGCCCGAGGGGTGAGTGGCACGCCCCCGTTATCGCCTGAGACCTTCGTTAGGTGACATCAGTGACATCTTGCCGCCTGTGTTGGCTACATGCGTCGTCCGCCTCATGATCGTTCAGATTTTCGTTGAGTACAAGTCTTGAACTTCCGGCTGGCTTGGGCCAAATCGGACTCGTGCTGGCCAGCATCATTCGACATCTTCGCTCGGTAGCTGGCCGAATACTCAATCGAGTTCGAACGGCAATTCGAGAAACGACACGTCCCCTTCCCGTGCTGGCAGGCCTTATTGTCGATGTTACGCGCTCTCGTGAACGGTTAATGATGGAGAACGCTCTGCTTCGCCAGCAGCTCATCGTCGCGTCTAGAAAAATCAAACGTCCTATTTTCAGGCCCCGCGAGAGTGGTTTCGTAGTTCTGCTGGCGAGCCTTCTGCCGCATTGGCGCAGCGCGTTGCTGCTCGTGAAACCAGATACGGTGCTTCGTTGGCACCGCCAAGGATTTCGGCTTTTCTGGCGTTGGAAGTCGAGAAATAGGAAGAGCCCAATTTCACGAGTTGACCCGGAAGTCGTCGCACTCATTCACCGTGATTACCAGGTTGCGGCATGACGACGCGGACCGACGAAAGAGCCAGGACAGGGCAGGGAAGAGTGGGTGTTTCCACGACCTCCGGCACTTCTTCGCGACCGAGCTCTTCCGGCGGGGTGCTTCGGCACCTGTCGTCCAGCAGCTGCTCGGTCACCGCGACCTTGCCACCACGCAGCGCTACGCGGACCTGGTCGCAAGCGACCGTCGGGCAGCAATCGCGCTGTTTGACGGTGCAGGCAATGCCCAGAAAGGGGTGCTATAGTGTTGGCTGTGACCCCTCCGAAAGCGACCTCGGCATTGAAGCTCCCCGAACGCTTGGAGCCGCTCGCGCGGCAACTGGCGGAACTTGACCCGAGTGACCGGGAGCTCATCATTCGGGCGGTTCAAACGACCTCCCCACGCAGGAAGCTGCGCGGGGTTTCGTGGGAACAGCTCGAGAAACTGAACGGCATCGTGTCCCTCGGAGGCAACGCCGTCGAGGATTGCAAAGCACTGTACGATGGCTGATGTCGTACTCGATGCGAACGTCCTGGTCGGGTATTTCGATCAGAACGACACACTGCATCGGCAATCGTTAGACGTAATGCAGAAGATCAAGGAGGCGGGCGATACACCCATCATGCTCGACTTCTTGGTGGCCGAGACCGTCTCGGTGATCTGTCGCCGCACGCAACAGCGTCGGACTAATCCGCCCGATCTGAGAACGATCGTCGCGGACGTAAAGGCGATTTTCGACCAGGGTCGCATCGATTTCGTTACCGAGAACATCGAAGGTCGATTCGGCAAGGTGCTCGATGTGATCCACGGGTCCAATGGTGCGCTGAACTTTCACGATGCAACGCTACTGGTGTTGCAAGAGGAAGATGCCATTGGTCCGGTTGCGACGTTCGACGACGCTCTCGCTCGATTTCCGGGCTTCCAAGCTTGGAGCTGAGAGTGGGTGGCAGTTGAATGGCAATGGCGTGGAAATGAGGACTTGGCGGTACCGGTGGCCAAGTGCTTGCACGCCAAAAACATCAAGCGTTTCACTGTCCTAGCGAAGCCACGCCCAGCGTGACGAAATTCTTCGTAAACCGCAGGTCTCGAGTTCAAATCTCGAAGTTGCGGCCAAGAGATCCAAAGTCCATCCGCGCGGATAGCGCCCATGAGGTGACATAACATCCCAACCGCGACAAGTTCTCATTTACTCCGACGCCAATTTACCGATCACTTGGCTCGGACCTGCGATTGAACCCCCACNNCTTTCATGGCGCTAGGAATCTCAAAGTACGTCACCAACACGCAAGGTAAGCAATCAGAGCTCGTTCACTGCCCGCGACCCGCCTGGACCGGAAGTTCACCGACTAGTTGCCGCCTTGAATCGCGGGGGCAAACGTTGGACAAAGCCATGAGTGAGGTCGTCGGGATCGCGCTAGTAGTTTAGCAGCACAGCTAACCCGTTGGGGCGTGATTCAGCTCGCCGAACTTGCGACGCAACACCTGGGTCTTGAAAAACGGAGGGTCCCTGGCGGGCGAGCGACGCGGGGGCTCGAGAGGTTCGCCGAGGAAACGTAGCGACGCCGAGGAGTGGTTGAAGAACCACAAGCGCTCGATGTTGTGAGCTTCAATAACGAGCGCTCGCACCATTGCACGTCGCCCGATCGGAGCACCGCACACGAGCAACTTGAACCGACAGCGACCGCAACCGAGCTGCCGATGCCCTCGACCGCAACCGGAACGAGGGAGCTCGCTGAGGTCTGGCTAGTTGGAAGTCATTGGCAAGGCCAGGAGCTCTAGAGCGGCGTGCCGTATTATGGAACGCAAAATAAGTGCCGCACCATCCATGCCTTCGTCTTCCTGTCCACCCAGGCGCCATGCGCAGCTGCGATCAGCCAATCGCTTCTCAAATGCCGCTAAGCTTGCCAAGGCTGCTCCGATCTGGCAGCTCAAGGCTGCTCCGATCTGGCAGCCAGGTAGCGGTTGGGTGAGCCGGGGCGAACATCAACGGGCATTGCCGTGTTCGTTGGCAAGACGATGGTGTTTGCAGTTCCTACGATCGAGCACTGGCGGGTTCCCGAGCGATGCTGGCGATCCCCTCTGCCAGGGTGAGCAACCCAAGGTTCTCTATCAGGGAAAGCAGCTAGTTCTGGCCCCAGTAACGAATTACGAATCCGTGTTGGTCATGGATTGCTGCACGGCCTACGGCGTGAACTTGCACACTAGGGACGTGCTTGGGTTCGACGTGGACGTTGAAACCCTCTGGACTGCAGGATCTTCTGGCCCTGGTCCCGGCATCATTGCTCTCTCATATACCGCACCGTTGCGTGCGTCCGTGCACCGTTCTACGGAATCGGCGATGACCATGAGCGTGTCCGCCGAGGGTACGGCAGAGGTCTTCAGTGCGGCTCCGCCTACCGTCGGCCTTTGCTTGAGCCTCTACAAGACAGCAACCACGCTCTACAACACGCTCGTCTACGTGCCTAAAATCAAGCTGTCCGAGATCTCGGATCGCGCGCGCTTTCAAGTCTTCCTACTGAGTGATTCGACGATCAAGGCATCGCAAGCGATATCCCAAGGAGTGGCTACGTTGTCCTTGGAGGCAATCCCCCTGTTCGACCTTTCAAGGATTGCGTACGTCTCGCCCACGACGAGCGAAATTGGCTTCAATCCCGGTCAAGAGATTGGCGATGGTCTGCAAACCAGAAGCCAAGAGTTGATAGGCCGCCCATTTGTCATCGTTGTGGACGGCGAACGGATCTCGCTCGGGGCGTTCATGTCCAATTTGATGTCGTCGGCGTACCACGTGCCCGAGATTATGGTCGAGTCCATCAAGTCCGACGGGCTTGTTCTACAGTCGAGCGGCAGCTCGGCGAACCCTCTGAAAGACGCGCGAACGATCGCGACGCTTGCGGCGGCGGGCAAGCTCATTCAATAGCAAACGGTGGTGGTACGCCCTCGACCACTCCACCCCACGGATCGGCAATGTGAAGGGGTGTCTACAGGTTTAGCTTGCCTATAGACCCGCTTTGCTCGGATGCTTGGCTACCTGAGATTCTAAACCGGTATCGGTGCTGAGCGCGTTTCGCGTCTGAAAACCGCTGCGTGAATTGCCGCCCATAGCCGCAATAGGAGAGGAGAGGCGAATGGCCAAGAAGAGCAAAGGTGCGAAGTCCAAATCCACGATCGCTGACGTCTTGAGGCTGGGAGGGAAACCGATTGCTACGGGTTTCGCTAGCAAGGCTACGGAAGCAACGAAGTTGCTGCTGAGCAAGCGATTGGAGCCAGTGAATACGTCTCGCAAGCAAGGCGCCCAGTTGTACGGTGCCTTACGAAACACTGCGGCCGTTGATATCGATGATCCGTCCAACAAGAAGGCGCTCGACGCATTGTTGAACCATCACACGAAATTGGCCGCAAAGAAGCTCGCGTTCCCCAAGGTACCGGTTGAAGTGGGCGGCTTTTTTCCCGGCACGATTTCCGGAACCATCGTTCCACCCTTCGACTTCGCGGATACGATCCCCACGTCGCTCGCCAATGTAACGAACCCAACGCTTTGGAGCCGTGATCTCGAACGCAGTGAGCGCGCACTCGTTAGGGCCTGACCGAACGCTTCTTTTCGGCGTCCTTAATCGCTACGGCCTGAATGAGCCATTCTAGCGCCGGTTCCACATTGCCGAAGCACTTCGTGGCCATTCCCATGCGTTCGCAACTTTCGACGAAGCGAGTGATGCTGAGATCGCCCACGAGTGTTTCGGGTTTGACGACCGCCCAGCAGTCCCAGCCTGCAGCTCGAGTGTTCGGGAACCACACGCGTTGTGCCCACTGTTCGTCTTCGAACTGTACGATGGGGTTTGCCCGATCATCGGACAGCCACCCGCGGCCGCTCAGCTGCCTCAGAATTCGGCTTCCCGCGAGCAGCCCATTTCGAAAATCTTCGCCCGAGCAAGCGCCGTGCATCTGGTGATGCACGATTCGCAAGGAAGGATACCCCCACACGGTTATCGTCGGGCTCTGGTGAACAACGGTCTTGTGATAATCGCTTGGCTTTTGCACTGGCTTGGCCCCCTGTCACGCCTCAAAAGGCTAGTCCTCGAGTTGTAGCCCAGGCCATAGGCCAAGGCTAGCCGTTCGGATAGCTGATCGGGGGCCGCGCGAGCGAACCTGAAATTCAGCGCAAATGCGCGCTAAAATTGGGTAATGAACTGCCAGGTGAGATCGATATCCCACGACCGCGATTGTCCGGGGTCCATGGGCAAGTCCGTGTGGCCGCCGTTGTGTGTGCACCATTTAACACGGCGACGACGTTTGAGCTCAATGCGCACGAGGTTGTCTGGCAGGATGTGCAGGCGCTCTTGCGCAATCGGCGGCCTGAGCGCATAGCGCACCAGAGCCTCGCGACCGCGTGCGTCGTCGGCGTGGTTCTCCAACCACTCCTCGGCGTCGCTGGCAGTGGTGGCCGCATGCAGTGAGAAGCCCATCTCGGCGACTGACAACGCGCCTGTGACTTCGATGCCCGGTTGCCCGCGTAGCGCAATGGGTTGGCGTTGGCGCACGTCAGGACCCGCGGGCAACAGCCCGGCCACGGCAGCGGCGGCGAGCTGAGCCAGGGCCGGCTCGCGCTCGGCAAAGTCATCGTCCAGAAGCGTCAGCTCGTGGCGGCTTTCGACGACGCCGCGACGCAACAGGAAATTGACTAGCCGCACTCGGATGACTTGCAGCAAGTCTGCGAGGTCTGAATCGTCCAGGCGTGGCAGGGGGTGAAAGACGGGCGAGCCGTTATCAGAAACGAATACGCCGTCCAGCAGGATGGCATGAAGATGCGGGTTTAGTCGCAAATCCGAGTTAACTCGCTGCACCACGCTGACCGCGCCACCTTGACCGGGCACGCCATCGACGTCGCGCATGCGGCGCTTGTAGAACCCCAAGACCGAGTCGATAGCGATGCGAGTGGCTGCGCCGAGCAGCTTGCCGTCGTAGGCCAGCCGGGCGCGCAGCTCGAAGGGGAACGTGATGACGAATTGCCGCAAACTGGAGCAGGTAGGTGCCAGGCTTCAATCCTTTGTCATCGTCTATGTCGATCTGAAGCGATTCGTCGCACCTGCTCGTGCCCGGCGGAGCATTGGCACCGGATGGGCAGACTTGGTTACGTCCTCCGCTTCGACCCAAGAGTTTTCTAGTACCGATAAGAGCACTCGCGAGCCGATTCCGTGGACGATTCTTGTCACTGGCGCTGCATGCGTTACCTGGAGTGAAGTTTCCCGAAATCCCTTGGGACAAGCGATGGGTTGCCTTTGCCAAGGCGGCTGTCCAAGGTCCAGAGCGCGTTCTCGAATACCTTGGCCGCTACATCCATCGCACGGCCTTGACCGACAAGGCGATCCTGCAGTGCGATGACAAATCGGTCACCTTCACCTATCGCGACAGTCGCGACCATCGACGCAAATCAATGACTCTTGCAGCCCACGAGTTTCTTCGTCGATTCCTGCAACACGTGCCGCCGCGAGGCATGCACCGTGTACGCGCGTTCGGCCTACTTCATTCCTCCAAGCGCGGCACGCTGCGAAGGCTTCAGTTACTGCTGTCACACTCAACACCGCCGCAAACGGCATCTGCGAAGACCGATCCCAAGAACAACCAACGTCGAAGCTCCCCACTGCCCTCATTGCAAAACAGGTATCCTTCGCTGGGTGCGAATACTCTTGCCAAGCTGCCGGCAGCAGGCAACGAAGTAACACCATTCTTTGGCAGGTCTCAGCGCAACGCCGCCCAACCCGCGCTTGCAGAAGATGGCCTTTACTTTCCACTGCGATGAGGCTCGTCGGTGGCCGTGGCTGCGCGTCCATTGTACGGCCGCCGCCGGTCGTCGCATCATGACACGTGCTTCTGGGGTGGCTGGGGCCACTTCTGAAGCGCCAACCGGACCGACCGAGAATCCAAGACGATGATCGCAAATGGCGCGTCAATTCACCGAGTTACCTCGCGCAGTGACAAGGACGCAGCGGCTCAATCGAACGCCGATCGTCGCAGTGCCCTTCGGGAGCCGCGAGACCTCGCCAGTTGCATCAACGCCGCTCCTGCCGCGCAGCGGCTTGGTTCAACGCGGACTTATGCGATCTTCTTCTTTTTCCTAATGCCAGTTTGCGATCACTTGTCGGCGCCGCCCCCGCAACCACCTATTATGGCGGGTTGGGCGACGCGAAGGTTCGTCTTGTAGCGCAACTCTCCAGTGATTTTGCCGTCTTCGACGCCGGTTCGCTCGCCAAATCGTGCCTTGCGCATCGCGCCGCATTCAATGCTGTTGTCAGCATTCAGTTGGGCTGCAATGAACCGTCGAACCACATCCCATCACCCCCTGCTTGTCCGCCCTACGCGTTGGGTTGGCTGTGAGTTTCCATGGGGCGACCTGTTGTGAAGTACCCACTACTCGCATGAACATGAGTTAACGCTAATTTCACTTGCTTTCACAACTAACGAGGCCGAGCCTATCGCTGGTTGAATTACGTCACACGGGGTTGATCCGTTTCTTCAGGATAACTTCGAGCTTTGAGACAAGCCGGCGCAGATTGAATGTTCGCGTATCACCGCGAACAAGGAGGTACCCAATGTTATCATCAAGCCGAAATATTGCTATTTGTTCGTTTATTGGTGTGGTGACCGCAGCCAACATCTCAAGAAGTGCTCCGACATCAACCGTACCTCCGGGCTGGACACGTGTCCCCAGTGGTGTCGCCGTTCGTCCAGATTGCATCCACGTGGTACCGAACAATTCGGTTGTTGACCTTGAGAGTGGCACCGTTACCTTGAATGGGTCTAAGATAGCGCAACACTCCGCAGGTCCGGAACAACCCGTGCGCCCAAAAGGCAATGCTGCGGCGCAACAAGGCACACCGCCAGGTAATTACTATGGTTGGGTTGAGGCCGCCCAAGAGCAACTCAACCTCAGTAACCCCAACAACATTTCGCATCTTAGCGCATGGTGGAATGTTCCGCCCGCTCCGGTTCCGCCAAGCGGAGACAATCCGATCATATACATTTGGCCTGGAATTCAGTCGGATCAGTGTTTGCATCCAAATTTCGGTTGTGAGGTGCTTCAACCGGTGCTGGCGTGGGGGTCGGCTTACATTTGCCCGACAGGCGGTTCCTGCGCCTGGTATGGCGGCAATTATTGGTGGATAGCAAGCTGGGCTGTGGGGGACTACGGTACCTGGCTTAGCCAACCACAGCAAGTGAGCGTAGGGGACTGGCTCATCGGAAGTGTCATAACGACAAGCTACAACTCACAAACCGATCAAACAGCGTACGCGATTCTGGCACAGGACATCATAAATAACAACAACTCAGGGTTCAGCATCGTGTCCGCGGGCATTACCTGGGACTGGGCATTCGCTGGGGTTCTGGAAGTGTGGCAAATAAATCAGTGCAGTGATTTTCCCCCGAGCCAATATTGGAGTGGAGAACCAACCTATTCAGAATTCGAGCACATATTCCTCGAAACGAACTACCCCAATAATAACATTGCAACCGGAACGTGGTCTGCGTGGTATCCGATTTTCTATAACGGGCCGGATTGCGGGTTCACCCCTTACGCCTTCAGTAACAATTCGGGTTCCTATTGGAACGACCTGACCTGGATGCATCCTTGATTTGGGATTCAGTATCGTGATCGGGTCAGTAGTGATTTCGTCGTGGATCATGTCCGTCAAGAGTGACGAGGATTGTAGGCACGCTGTACGGTGTCCATAGCTTGACGGCCGTGGACACCTAGAGCAATGGTAGTAGAATGTTGATTGGAGGATTTGACATGGTTACCAAATGGGAGATAAATGGAAAGTTCCGATTTTCATTCGCGGTGCCCGGGCTATTGATTGGTCTGGTCATGCCAATGTCGTGCGTTAGTGATCCCCCTAAGAACGATGGCGGTTCTTCTCAAAGCACCTGCTCGAATGATTCGGACTGCACTCAGTGCCTTTACTTCACAGCACCTACCGACTCTGGTCAATGTGAGATCGATGCTAGTATCTCATGCTGCTCCGGGCCGGTGCTGAGCAAGCTGCAATGTGATGCCAATCAATCAGCTTGGAATTCGAACTGTTCCAACAAGCCTAGTTGCTCTCAGACGCCTTGTCCTGTTACTACCTGCGGGGTTGCTTGCAGAAATGGAATATGCGTTCGATCGTGTTGACCTTCCCGTACGGAACCTCTCGGGGCGGGGTAACCGCATGAATTGCTGAACTGCTCATTCGACGGCCTTTGATGCGAGAGGTAGATTCATTCATATCGTTCGAAATCGTGACCGGTGATTCCGCGCCGTGCGGCCAAGCGGCGGGCTGCATCGCAGCGCTCAGCGCAACGAGCCGCTGCTCGTGACAGCTCTGGCATTGCAACCACGCGAAGCCTCGAGATAGGATTCCACAAGCCAAATAACGCTCGAATTCGTCGCGCACGAACGCGGGCAGCGGTTCCGCAAAACCATCCTCGACGGCAGCGTAGAGCGTCTGCAGGTTGTCGCGAACGACCTGGTACAACGTGCCTGTCTCCGGCCGTCTACGCTCGTAGACGACACCCCTCGAGGGTGTCGATGTCGCCCCGGGGTCCAGCGTGCCAGCCACGAGAGCAACCGCACGAGCACACCCTGTTCCGAGGGCGGACCCGGCTCAGTTTCCGCCGCGATTCGCTCTGACCCTGGTGGCGCCCGCCAGCCAAAAATGGCGACTTGCGGTGCTGAAGGCCTCGCACTCGCCGTGACCCGTGGCCACGTGCCGACTATGCCCCAAACTTAGCAAAGGCAGCCCCGCTTTACTTGGGCTCGCCGTACAGAATTCCGCGACCGCCGGGAGCAATGGAGGCGCGGCCGTAAACGCGCGGATCTCCGATGATGACGTTCGAGCCACCGTATTGGTGCGCATCGTCGTTGATACGAACGAAGCTCGCGCCTTCATCGTCAGAGCGAAAGAAGCCTGTCACCCCGTTCACCTTCCCCGAAAGATAGATCGCAGGGTACTTTTGGCCGGGTGCGGCTTTTCCGAAGCCAACGGCGTACGACTCTTCGACGTCTGAAACCGTCTTGAAGCTTTGCCCGCCATCGCTCGAGTGAAAGAGATCCTTACCGCCCGTGGCCCACACGTGACCCTCGAAATCCGGTACCGCCTGCAATGAACCGACAACCAGGTTGTACTCCGGAAGCGAGGTGAGCACGCGGGCGGTGACCTTAAAGTGTGCACCGCTGTCGTCACTCACGTAAGCGGCGCCACCTTGCAGGTCGTATGCATAGAACTTCTTCGGATTGACGCGGTCCGAGGCCAAGCGCATTCCAATTTGTGATGGTAGTCGCTACGATGGTGCCTGGGTGCGCTGGGTCGACCGCGACCGCGCCGTAACCGAATTTGTCCGTATCGCTCGGTTTGAGGGGCGTGATATCCGTCCAGACGTCGCCCTTCGGCTCGTAACGGAAGAGTGCACCGTCTTGCACGGCGTAGGGGCCCGGATCGTTGCCGTAAGCAACATAGAGCGTGCCGTCGCGATCGACAGCGGCACGCGCGGGCAAAAAGCCTTTGGGTTGTTTCGGCACTAGCTGCCAGGTTTGTCCCGCGTCGGCGTTGCGATAGAGGTTCTCGTCCGTGCGGCTCACACCCGCGTAAATCACCTTCGTGGGCTCGCCGACTTTGCCAGCGGTCGGGTCGAACACGACGAACGGGATGCCAAGGCCCTTGGGATCGCTGCCAACCGGGAAGGTTTCGAGCTTGTTCCAGCTCTCCGATTCGTTCGTGCTCTTCCACATGCCGCTGAGGCGTGAACCAAAGAACAGGATCTTCGGTTGGTGCGGGTCGATTGCGAGACGCTCACCGTTCGAACGCCCGAGGTCGTTGCCGCCCATCTTCGACGTTGTCATCTTCGTGATGTGCCAGGTATTGCCCTGATCGTCCGAACGCATGAATGCGCCGGGACCTGCCCACGACTGCGCGTACATGCCGGTCGCCATGTATACGCGGTTCGGGTTCACGGGATCCGTCGCGATGCTCTCGATCCCCATGTAATTCCCGTCCTTGCGGCTGACGAAGTCCGTCAGTGGGATCCAACTGCGGTTAGTGGGATCGTACCGGTAAGCCCCACCGACATCAGTTCGGATGTATAGGACGCCGGCCTTGGCCTTGCTGAAGATAATGCCGGTGACAAAGCCTCCGCCGTCGATCACGACGCTCTTCCAATTGTAGGGGACGGACTTCACGTTGCCGGAGTTCGAACTCGAACTCGAACTCGAAGTTGAGTCGGCACTCGAGGTGCTCTTGTGCCGTGCGTTTGCCGGAGGTGGCACGAGACAAGGCTGCTCCGATCTGACAGCCATGTAGCGGTTGGGTGAGCCAGGGCGAACATCAACGGGCTTTGCGGTGTTCGTTAGCAAGACAATGGTGTTTGCAGTTCCTACGCTCAGGCACGTGTTCCTTGTCTTAGTCGCATTCTCGAAGCCCATTGGGTGACCGCTCGAATAGTGCGGGCACCATCCTCTCAGTTGGACTTCAAAGGCCATGGCTTCAGCTGATAGCTCCGAGGGTGACGTTCAGCTCGGCTGCAAAGCCCCGTCTCCTCTAGCGCTCACCCCCGCCTGCTTGTTCGCCCTATGCGCCAGCATCGGGGCCACTCGAGTTGCGACCTGGCTACGTGGTCACGCGAACCGACCAAATGGCCCAGAAATTTCCCGGGACCGCACTTCGCGTCCCAACAAACACCGATCGCCGCTGCCTTTGCCTTTGACTACGTACACAGGGTCCGTGTACGTATGGCGATCTCTATGGTCACGTCCAATTGGCTTAGTCGCATGGTCTCGAGTCCTGGAGTTTTCGAAACCAGGCTGGCGCTGCCGCTTGCCGCGGTCTCGTTATTGCTCGCGGCGTGCGGGGGCGGGGGCTCCTCCGAGCATTCCAATTCAGACACGGGGCTGACAAGCGACGCCTTTGCCGGTGCCTGGAATGTCACCGCGGGCAAGCTCAATATGCAGTGCCCCTCCGACGGGGTCTTACTCGAAATCCTCCAGGGGCCGTTGCCGTCTAGCTACAAGACGACAGTCACCGGCAAGGAGACCTTCGATCTGGTTGGGGATTTGATTCTGAAGATGAAGGTGGATTCGACGTCGCAGGCGTCCCAAGTGGCGCCTCAGAACTTGACCATGATGCAGATGGACTACACGTTCAAGAACGTCGAGCTCACCATCAACGAGGATGGCACGATGGCCCTTGCGGGTGGCGGCAAGGTGACCGACAGGGAGACCTGCGACTTCTGGTACGCTGGCGTCGTGCTGACGCCAGTTGGCGGTCCCAAGTGTCCCGCGGGCGAGCACGATGACGGCAGCGGCAAGTGCGTGTCGCAGGGGTGCGCGTCCGCGTACCGTGATGACGGCACTGGCAAATGTGCCCTGTCGTGCGCCTCCGGATTTCACGACGACGGCGCGCGCAAGTGCATTGCCGCCGGCGAGTCGTGCGCGGCCGGTTTCCACGAGGACGCTGCGGGTGACTGCCGAATGACGTTCACCGCCGTCGCGGCCGGGCTCTCGCACACATGTGGAATCAAAGAAGATGGCACGGTGAAGTGCTGGGGAGACAGCTCGGGCGATCTGCTCACACCTCCGACAGACGCCTTCTCGATGATTGCCGCCGGCGCCTACTACACGTGCGGGATCAAGTTGGACAAGACCATCGGTTGTTGGGGCGGCAAGAATGAGTGGGGCGAGTCGAGTCCGCCGACAGGGACGTGGGTGCTCGTGGCCGCGCGCTACATGAGCACGTGTGGCGTCGGCTCGGACGGTAGCGGCCGGTGCTGGGGCTTGCCCTCGGGCACGTTCACCGGCGCCATGCAGGCAGTATCGTCACCTTGTGGGCTTTCGACCGACGGAAGCATCACGTGCTTTAGCACGAGCGACCAGGCGAATGACGTCCCTGCAGGTCCCTTCAAAGCGATCGCCGCCGGCAATGGTCACGCGTGCGCGCTCCGCGCGGACGGCACCGCCGCTTGCTGGGGAGCGGGCTCGCCGGGCAAGACAGGCGCGTACGATCTGGGTCAGGCCACACCACCGGCAGGAACGTTTACGTCGCTCTCCGCAGGCGAGTATCACACGTGCGCCATCCAGAGCGATCAGACGATTACCTGTTGGGGAGCGGGCTCGCCGGGCAAGACGGGCACGAGCGACATGGGCCAGGCTACGCCGCCCCCCGGTAGATTCTCTAGCGTGTCGTGCGGGTCATACCACACGTGCGGTGTCCTTGCGGACGGCACGGCGGTGTGCTGGGGACGGGACCTGAGCGGCGAAACGAGAACGCCGTAATGGCGGCTAGGAAAGTCCAATCGGGGTACGCGCATCGTAGCGTTTACGGGCGGCGCTGGAAGTAGCAGGGCGGAATTCGCCCTGGGTCGTGATCCATAAGACTCGCGCCTTGAGTATTGGCACCAGGCAATTCTTCGACGAAAGCGATATAACCTTCCGGAACCTTTCGGAACACAGCGGTCAAAGCGAGATCCAGGCGATAGCGAGAGCGATGCGTGGGCGGATGCTCGCGGTGACAATGCGTCGAGTCCGTGACGGCTTTCGGCTTACCATCGCCTGGGGGTACTTTTCGCAGGTTGCGGCGAATGAGGTGCTCGCTTCTATGAATTGCCTTGGTGGGCAGATTTATGGGTTGGTGCGGAAGTAGGGCCACCAAATCCCGGTTTGCTCACTTGTCCGTCTGGGCTCGACGCCGAGCTCAGAGCTCCAAACCCACCACCTCCGTGCCCTTTGTAGTAAAAGGCACGGGCCCCGACCCGAGTTCGTAGGCGCTATTGAGACCCCAACAAACCACTCGCCCGTCCTTCAAAACGGCGCACGCGTGTTCGCTCCCCGAGGCAATGGAAACCGCATTGGATATTCCCTCGACGAGAGACCAGTTGTTGAGTTGCCATTGAGTCTTCTGTTCTGGGTCCAATTCATCCGGAAATTTGAATCCAGTGCAAGTCACCTGTCCCGATTTCAAGAGGGCGCATTTTTTGAAGAGGCCGCCGACTGAAACGGACAGAATGTCACTGCTAAAAGATTCCACGACAAGAGATTGCACGAGCTGTGGCACGCGGGTGGTGTAGGTGGTGAAGGGGTGGAACATCACCAACTTGCCGGTTTTCGTGACGACGGCACAACTATCACCGCGGATTGAGTATGAAATGGATCTTGCGTCGTGAATTGCGGGTACTTGCCTGACCTCAGGAGCCGACCAGCGAGTGGTATCTGCACATACGACCTTTCCCGACCGCAATACGGCGCAAGAAAAATCTTCATCTCCGTCGAGGTCGACCGCGTCTTCAATACCTTTGGCCGCGGTGACGGAACTGACCCCAGCATAGTCAACATGGAGCACGAGCTTCCCACTTTTCGAAAGCGCAATTCCGACGTTGTCACGTTGTGGATAGAAAACGCGCGCGTTGTCCAGTCCTCTAGGAACGAACGACACGAAATTGTCAGGGTCTCCTGATGGCTCGCGGACGCAGCCCAAAATGCGCGAAGCCTTGTAAGAGCAGACCGTCCTATCATGCATCGTAAGCCGCTCGGCTCCGTCCAAGTGGGCGAGATGCACGGGTTGAGGGCGGGATTTCAGGGACACTCTACGAGCACCACCCCAACACCACACTCCAGCGCCAGTCAGTGCGCAGCTGTAGCCGTCTCCTGCAACCACTTGAGTTGCCCCAGCGATTCCGACAACCTCTCGCGGCGTGACTGCTTCCGCCCTCTCGCCACTGCCGAGAACGCCGTATCCGGTGCTGCCCCAGCAAAAGACCTTGGCGCCTTGAGAAGCGCAGCTAAAGTCATTCCCAGTGGTAATTTGGTCCGCGGTGCTGACCGCCGTGACGGGCACGGCAATCTCCCGGGTTGCGGGATCTTCGTCACTCCCGAGTACTCCACCGACGTTGTACCCCCAACACTTAGCCTGCCCGTTGCGTTCGAGGGCACAGCCATGGCCCAGCCTGATTGCAACGCTGGTTGCGGACGTGATGCCCGTTATGTATTTGAGCGCGGGCATTGCGACGCTGCCGTCGCGTAGGCCCGGCCAGCAGCCTACACGACCGTCATCGAATACTGCGCAGAAATCGTTAAAGTCGCCAACCAGCTGACGTACGTGCGTGATTGCTTCTAGCGGTCTTGCCTCGACTGCGGGCATTGGATCACTTTGGAGCGACCAGGGCATCCAATGTTCGTTGAGAAAGCAGGCTAATTCGCCATGCTCTCGAACGAGGCACACTTGACCGTGGGTCGTGGCAATGCCAACCGCGTCCTCTGGAGCGCGAACGGTATACGTGCTCGAGGCTTCAGTTGCCGTCGACGGTTGCTTGCACCGAACCTGGTGCGACCGTTCAAGGGCACAAATGAGGTAGCGCGTAGATGCAACGTCGACTGCGGGCCCGATGCCACTAATTTCGAAGGGCTCCCTTTTGTCGCCCCAACAATTGATCCTCCCGCTGACGTCTATCGAGCAGGAGAAGTCATCGCCGGCACGAACTGAAACGGCGACGCCAACCTTGACGGGAACGGGAACCGCGCTTGTCAATCGCGTTCCGTCACCTAACTGACCCGTGTCGTTATGACCCCAACAAGAGACACGACCCGAAGCGGCAACGGCACAAGTATGCGTGGAAGCTGCAGATAGACTCGTTACCCTGTGGCTCCTCTCATTGCTGATCGCTATCCTTAGACGACCAAGTCGAAACAGGGCGGTGTCGCCTACGTCCTTCACACTCGCGGACCCTCGGCAGCTACCTGAGAACCGCGTGCGAGGTACCCAGAATCCCGTACGCTGCTCTCCAGGCCGAACGCGGAACGCCACACCTATTTAAGGGCAAGATTGAAGAAGGGAATGCGGCTGATGGCATCGCGCGAGGCCTCCAAAACGATGACGTTTCAGACAACTAAAATTGGCGACGGTCACAACAAAAAGGTAGGTTTATTTTCCTACCCAAGTTCCATTACAGCGGCTTGATGATAGGCGTTGAATGACAGAATCTTTACGCCCACTGACGTCATCAGGTCCTGCACCAGGTACGCCATCTTGCCTACCTGTACGCGCAGCGCGTTCTTTGCTCTAGGCGTCGCGGCTGCGTCGTAAAGCCGTCAGCTGTCCGCCAGATGCCATGACCCAGGGTCGTCGATAGTACAGGTCTATGAACGCTGGGCATTGTTCGTTGTGAAGCAGCGTGGCAACTCGGTCTGCGGCTTCGATCATCGCGGCCTCGATTTCACACAGTACCGCGCTACTTTGACCTAGCTTTCCCGAGAGCGCGATGTGTCGACAACCGCAGTGGCTCTGGCAGCGATTGCGCAACGCGCAGGGAGCGCAGGTTCCTTCCACACGATCCTTGAGCTCGGAGAGCTGCGCGATGCGCCCTCGATCGAGCCCGCGATCCACGTGCCCGATTACGAGTTCCTCGTGTTGATCCTCCCCGACCATTTGCGCGCAGGGATAGATGTTCCCGGAGGGAACCACGGTAAGCTCGCGGCCCCCCAGCAAGCAGCGACTTGGGCACGGCAGACCTCCCTTCAGATGCGTGAGGATTTTGGTGTGCAGGGGTTCGACCGGGCAAGTGCGTCCGGCGCGGAACTCCGCCATCCAATGCTCGGTCGCGGTCTGAAGGCCGTTTCGGAGCCGCTCGATGGCGGGCTGATCCCAGCCATCGCGATAGTTGGGGCTCAGATGAACCTGTTCGGCGCCCAGCCCGAGGAGCTCTGCCAGGATTCGTCCAACATCGCCAGCAGAGTTCGTTCCCACCACCGCGAGCACTCGGAAGGGGAGTCCGCGCGCCCTGAGCTTCGATATACCTTCGAACACGCGATCGTAAGATCCCTTGCCGGCGGCATCGAGCCTGCACCGATCATGCACGTCGGGCGGCCCATCCATCGAGACGAACACATTTACCACGCGAGGCGGCATCGACCAGTCGAGGATTTCGTCTGTGAGCAGCGTGGCGTTGGTGTTGAGCAGCCAACGTAAAGTGGGTGGGTGGGCGCTCCCGGAAATCGCCCGGGTGACGATCTCGTCTGCTTCGCGGATGAGATCGAAGTGAAGCAACGGCTCTCCGCCAAAGAATGCGATGTCCAAATGCGGGTCCGGGCTTGTGAGCGCCAACCGCAAGGCCTTGTCGAGGACGTCACGCGACATCTTGCGGTTGAACTTGCGCCCGGTGTAGCAATAGGTGCAGCGCAGGTTGCATTGGTGATCAACGAATAGTGTTAGCTCCATCCGAGCGCTCTCGGTTCAGCTAGCCCTCGGCACGAGACGAGGCGCCACCCGTTTCAAACGGCACGGCCTCTCCCCCGGCGACATTGGCAGCACCGCCGGTTGCTTGGTGAACCGGCGCCGCGCCGCCACCGGTACTGGGCGTGCCACCGGTACTGGGCGCGCCGCCCGTGCTGAACACCGCGGCGATATCCCCGGACAGACTTGCCTCGCCGCCAGTCGCAACAACTGCCGGTGCTCCACCCGTGAAGGCAGGAGCGGCAAACCCGGCTACACCCGCGCCGCCCGCCTCAGATGCCGCGCCACCCGAATAACCTGGTCCTCAAGTCGACTCCGTGCCTCACCGAGAATGCGAAGATCGGTGCAAGTCAAGGACTCGTGGCCAGGCAGTAGATTGCGCCGTATCCACCACCCGAACCCACCGAACCCGCACTGGCGCTCGGTCCACCATTCTGAATGAGATTGTAACCGGGAAGGCACCCCCCTTCATTGAGCCAGCTGATCCAGTCGTCCTTGGAGCTGGTCGATGTGGGCCACGTGTGTCCTACACGCGGTTGGTAACCAGCCTGCTTCACGGCTAGTGTCCAATCGCTGCATGTTGCATTCGTGATGGCGGTACCACCTCCGCCCATGCCTCCGCCCATGCCAGAGTTCCAGCAGGCGCTCGAGTTGCAGACCTTCCCATCACTGTCTGAGCCGGTCAGGATGTCGTGGTTATCTGCTTGCTGGCCTTGTGAGTTGTTTTCTTCGTTGTGATGGGGAGTTCCGTCCTCATTCGGTAGGTTATTCAAGATCGTTGAGTTGGTGATGCCACCGGGACGCGTTGCAACCAGTTCCGTCTTGTTGTTGGCAATAATTCTGTTGAGCCGGTCGTACCAGGGTCCGCTGCCAACTCGATCAATGGCGTTGACTTGCGATGTACTGAGAAACGCTTTCCAAGTCTTGCCATTGCCGGGTAGCGACTGCTCGGCTATTTCGGTGCAGATCTTGTCGGCACCCGTGAGGCCATCACCCGTACCGTAGCGGAAGTCTCCACCCCAGCCGCTCGTGCCGACGCCGAAAGCCTCAGCTAGCGCAAACAGCCTTGCGCGACTGGTAACGAAGAAACTGAAGCAGCTGCCATCACTCGCACTCGGGTCGCACGTGGAGCTTACTGGCGTTGTGGAACTCGAGCCGCCCGCGCTCCTGGTGCCGCCGGTGCTTACAGTACCACCGTTCCCGTTCGGTGCTGAAGAGTTTCCACCTCCTCCAGTGGAAGTCGCACTCGCGGAACCATCGTCACTGCCGCAGCCAATTGCGAGAGCACCTAGCAGGATGGCCAAGGGAGCCCACGGGTCAAAAACACTGGCTTGATTCATTATGGGGGTTCTCTGCGGAATACTGAGTGCAGCCAACCGATAGGACTGGCGAGCAACGCGTTTCGTCGATCTAGTCAATAGGGGCTAGTGGCCAGGCAGTAGATGGCTCCGTAGCCACCACCTCCGCCCACGGTTCCGGTGCCGGTGCCTGTACCGCCTGAATTCTGAATCAGGTTGTATCCTGGAGCGCAACCATCCTCGTTGAGCCGGCTTATCCAATCATCGGAGGTGCCTGCGCCAGTTGGCCAAGTATGGCCCACCCTTGGCGCGAATCCCGACTTCGAGGTCCCAAGGGTCCAGTCGCTGCAATTCGCATTGGTGATACTGCCACCGCCCATCGCACCAGAGTTCCAGCAAGCACTGGAGTTACAGAGTTTACCGTCCGAATCCGAACCTGTCAGAATGTCATGGTTGTCCGCTTGTTGCCCCTGAGAGTTGGTTTCCTCGTTGTGATGCGGCGTACCATCCTCATTGGGAAGATTGTCCTTAATGGTGGAATTGGTGATACCACCCGGGCGTGTTGCAATGAGTTCAGTCTTATTGTTCGCGATAATTCGATTCAACCGGTCGTACCATGGCCCGTTCCCGACTCGGTCGATGGCGTTAACGGCCGTTGTGCTTAGGAATGCCTTCCAAGTCTTATTGTTGCCAGGCGCTGAGGCTTCTGCGATTGCCGTGCAGATCTTGTCCGCACCCGTAAGACCGTCGCCAGTTCCGTACCGCAGATCGCCACCCCAACCATTGGTGCTGCCGTTGAAGGCCTGAGCCAATGCAAACAATCTAGCCCGGCTGGTGACGAAGAAACTGAAGCAGTTGGAGTTGCCGGTCGTGCAAGTACCCGAGGAACCGCCGGCCCCAATAGCACCCCCCGTGCTCGTCGCGCCCCCAGTATTGGCCTTACCGCCAGTATTGATGTTGCCACCGATACTGACTGCACCGCCGGTTCCAGTCCTTCCCCCAGCTGCGACTCCCCCCGTGGCTGTACGTCCGCCCGTGGCTGCGACTCCACCACCTGTGGCTGTGCGTCCGCCCGTGGCTGCGGCTCCGCCTGTATTGACCGCACCGCCGGAGCTCACCGTCCCCCCAGTCGGGCCAACCGCAACCGTTCCACCCGTATTCGCGATGTTTGATTGACCACCTGTCGTCGATTCAACGGTCGATGATTTACCATCCGTGCCGTCGGAACTACTGCAGGCCCCAACGGTTAGTACTAGCGAACACACAATCCCTGCACTTGCCCAGTTTCCTAATGCGCGATGTTCCATCATCCAAATCCTTGAGAAATGGCCTCTCAAACCAAGCAAAACGTGATTGACGTTACTCAGCCAATTATGGCTGACAGAGTTTGGTACCCGTATCGCAGTGGGGCTTCGCTGCAGGGCAGTCCAAGTCTTCCACGCATGAATCGTAGCCCGTGACGGTCAGCGCTGGACGGGCATTGCCCGTGACCATCAGCAGGACGGAGCCGGTCGACACCTTAGCTTCACCGACCGAGGTTCGTGTCACCGTAAATGTTGGGTAACCAGCAACACCCAAATTGATCAACTGCGTTACCTGCTCGGCGGGGATGGTCAGTGACCCGGTATCAGGTACGTCACACTTCAGGTAGCCTGTCGTTCCGGTGTGGTGGGAAAGATTCATCATTAACGCGATGCGAGTATTGGAACCCGCCTCTGGTGTCCAAGTGATCGTGATCGGCGTGTTCAATGTCAAATTGTACGTGTCTGAACCAAGCACCAACGGCGCCACTCCGGTTGCGGAAATGTTGAAAGCGCCATACGTACCACCCGTGGCCGACAGTGTTATCGAGTCACCTGGGTTGAACCCGGGGTACGTGATATCGCCCGCGTATTGGTACTGATTGCTCACTTGACTGAGCGCAATGCTCGTCGGCCCGACACCAGTGACCGTGACGTCACCTACGCTAACCCTGGCAGGAACGTCCTGGCATACATTCGTGGCAACGCATACCTGGGTGGTGCTGCAAACGGGGCTGCAGCTTTGCAGGGCCAGAGCATATACCGCGCAGCTCGCATTTCCGACCTTTAGGGTTTCGATAACGTCGGTTGGAGAGACTCCGTCTCTGACCGTTCCTGACACCGAGGTGTATGGGGAAGCGGTGTCGACAGCGGGGTTCAGGGCAACCGTGAAGCGGCCCACCTCGGTATTCTTTACGGAACTCGAGCCACCCGTGTTCGAGCCACCCGTACTCGAGCCACTTGCTCCACCTGTGCCGGTGTTGCCGCCAGTAGACGTAGAACTGGTCGCATTCCCATTGCTCCCTGAGCAACCTGCGACTGCGTGGATGGCTATTGTAAAAATTACTATGGGAAAGGAGAATTCGACCCAACCACGTTTGTTCATTGCAGACTCCGAAGATGCAGGCCGCACGCTGCGAAACCGACACCCAGCAGCGCAAGCACGCAAAGTGTCAGAATTGTTACAAATCGGTGACAGCCTCGCGATAGTGTGCCGCCCCCCATGTTTTGGCTCAGGATTATTTGGAACCAGGACGACACCTCGGATTGCCGTGCATGGGAGCGCATTTCGTGCTGAACGCCTAAGCTGACTTAAGGCTGCCAACGCACCCAGCACAATGGCTTCGACCATCGCCCGGTCACCTCATCATCGCGTTGTTGGGGCAAGACGACCGACGGATTGGCCGAATTCCGGATGCTTTCGCGCCGCAGCTCGTTGATGCAACTGAAGGCCAATGGCCTTCCGCGCTTGGCCACAACCCGTGAACACGCGCCGACGCGACAGTTATGCAAACGGCCCCACGTGGGTGTCACCATCGATCCTGCGCCACCCGAACTGCGGTTCAACCCTCGAGCCGCGCGCCTGGCCTCCGCTTACAATCAGTCGGAACAAATTGCTGGGCATGCGATCGAATTGAGGCTAGACGCGGCAATCTCGCCGGCATCACGGGTTTCGTTTTCACCTCTGCCGCAAAAGCTCCTGCCAATATGCCCCAACACGCCCCTGCTTATTTTACCTACGCGCAACACTCCTCGAGATTTCGTCGATAGCCGCCTTGCCCGCGGGCGTGAGATGGCGCTTGAGTTTTGCGTACGGGACGACATAGGGCTGCCCGCAAACGGCTATGGCATGGGGCAGTCGCAGGTTGAATACGAGCCCCTTGGCTGTCGGCCAAACCGAGAATTCCTCGTATTTGTTGATGGCTTCGGCACAATCTTCCGCACTTGCATAGTCGGGCCTTGTCCATCGAAAGTACTTGCGTGCGATCTGGACCAGTGGAGAGTTCAACCACTTAGCAATGTCTACGAGCTTGCCGGACGCGCGATCGATCGTCCATGCTCTAATGCCCCAATCCGGGTATGGTCCCCCGCAGTCGTGGCTCTCAGACTCGACCAACACTAGCCAGTGTTCGCTGGCTAGTGCCAACTCGAGCAAGGCCGAGTAGCTGCTGTGGTTCGCTGGCAAGCTCAAGCATTCGAAGTAGCCTTCGAGCATCTCGCGATTGTGCGCTTCGAGAGCCTGCTTGACGGGGCTTAGCGCAGCGGCGTCGTCCAGCAGCTCAAGACCAACAACTGCCCCGTGAAGAGCCTTGAACATGCGCAACCTCAGTCCGGAGACGGAAGTCTCTTTGCTCGGCGTTCGTTGCACCGCATCGATCCGAGGTGCTACATAGCCAGGCAGCGGGCACTTCGAATCCGCTGCTGGCTTGCCCGCGAGTTTCAGCGTAATTGGTAAAGTTCGTCTGCCATCCGATGAGGACCAGCTGCCACGGAGATATTTCCCCTGCGCTTCCTCAAGCTGCCAAGTGCCAGTCGATGGGCCAGGGCTAAAGTCCTTGTCCCAAGCCACTTCCGTCCAAATTCCGTCGGCGCCTTCGGTAAGCGCGATATCGACACCCTTGCTCACGTAGTAATAGGTGGCATCGGAACCATCGAAACAGGCGGCGACCTTCTGTTTCCCAAGGGTTCCTGTCCAGGCGCCTTTTGGTGGAGCGGCGGTCGACGTGACAGCGAAGAGGAAGCAAGTGATAAAAAGCTGCAGTCGCACTCCGCCACGAGAGTAGCATACATTCCCCGCCAATTCAGGACGCCCCTGGCTTTGCGCTCGGCAGCGGCAAAGAAACTCGACCCGTCGTTTACCGCTGGGACTACCACGCGTATTGTTTCCGATAATTTGGATTTTGCGCGAATCTATGGCAGCAGGGCAAACTATGCGGTTCTGGCTAACCCTGCTGGTTCTCTTTGCGGCTTCCAATGCCGCTGGCGCCGGCGAACGAAAATGCGGCAAAACTACCGCCCAAAGCCCGCGACGCCGACTCGCCAAGCCGACGCAGCGGGATGCAAAGTGGTCGCCTTTACCCGGGGCAGCGCAGCCCGCCAGCCCAAAAATCAGACCCGCGGGAGAGATCCAAGTCATTACTTACCAACAGACTTGGGAGGGCAGGGTGCTGACCCGCAAAGGGAACATCATTCCGTCCGCGCATGAGGCAATCTCTAAGATGTTGGGCGCAACGGGAGCGCGGCCGGCCGTCCCCGATCGGCTAATTTATCTATTGGTGCGCGCCAGTGACGAGTTTGGCGGTCGCCCGCTGCGGGTAGTTAGTGGCTATCGGACAACGTCGTACGCACCAGATTCGCGTCACCGGCAGAGCGCAGCGGTGGACTTTAGCATTATCGGCGTGCGCAATGCTGCCCTGCGCGACTACTTGCTCACGCTTGAGCAAGTGGGTGTGGGTTATTACCCAAACTCGTCGTTTGTTCACCTCGACGTGCGCATCGAGAAAACATTTTGGATTGACTACGCGGGTGCCGGAGAGCCCCCGCGGTACACTCCACGCAAAGCGGTAACCGCAAGCACGGTTACACTGCCTGTATCAACCGAGGCGTTGCCTGATGCTGTCACCCGTATGCCCATCGTCAGCAACGAAGAAATTCAGAAGGCACCCGAAAGCGAGCAGACGCCCGTCGGGTCAGCGAGCCCGGGCACTCCGGACTGACGCAAGTACTGGCGCATGCGCTTGTGACTTGGAGCAGTCGTTACGTCGAAATAGTGCGGCTCTGCTCGCAGACTTGTTACAAGTCATCCGAGTGCGGCTAGTCAATTTCCTCCAGTGGATGAAAGACTGGTGAGCCGTTATCGGCAACAAACACGCCATCCAGCAAAATTGCGTGAAGGTGCGGGTTTAGTCTGAGGTCGGAACTCGTGCGCTGCACCACGCTGACTGCGCCACTTTGACCGAGCACGCCATCGACGTCGCGCATACGGCGCTTGTAGAAGCCCAAGATTGAGTCGATGGCGATGCGAGTGACCGCCCCGAGCAGTTTACCGTCGTACGCCAGCGGATTAGTTCGCCCAAGGGGTAGGTGTCTCGGCCGGCTCGCTGTATTGCGGCGAATCATTTAGCCACGCCGTTACACCGAGAAATGGTGCCGCGGGTGTTCTGTGGCAACCCATAGCCATGTGCCGCAGCGACAACCAATAAGCTTTTGGAACAGCGGCACGTGGCTACAAATAGGCCCATTATAACGCCGCGACAGTGACGATGTTTGATTTTCACGGGTAAGCAGGTGAAGATGCCCACCTAATGGGTGAAGCGCCTAGACTAGGATGCTGGGTTTGGGGCTTGTTCCTGCTCGGCTTTGCCTGCCAACGGCCGGTTGCGCGGGTTCCAGCAAAAGCCCCGAAGTGCAGCGAGCGCGCGCTTCAGTGGGTGCGACAGTTTTCCAGCTCGGCGCAGGTGGCGGTGACGGCAATCGCGGCCAGTGCAGATGGTGGCGTCATCGCAATTGGCGAATTCAAACAGAGCCTTCGCGTTGCCGGTGGCAAGCATGAGGCAATCGATATAGCCGCCCGCGGCGATACGGATGGCTTTGTGCTCAAGATTCAGGAAAGTGGCAAGGTTACATGGCATAGGACTCTGGGTGGTCTCAAGAGTTCCGTCGATCTCGCGGGGTTGTTCGTTCGCACCGATGGTTCGGTTCTGGTTGGCGGTCAATATTCAGGCGCGCCTTTGATGGATTCCGCTCCGGGTCAGCCGGAATTTGCACTACCGTCTTGTGAAGGTAGTGGTAGCGACGGCCCGCGCCGCCTGCTTGTCGTATCTTACGGTCCGGATGGCGTGCCTCGCCACGCGATCACTTCGATTGACGTGGGCAAAGAGCGCGCCGTCATGTCACTCGTGAGCGCCGGGGACGATATCGCAATTTCGGGCACGTTTTCAGGACAGTTGCAATTGGGTAATGCGGCTCGCCCGGTGAAGCTTGAGTCGCGCGGGCAGACCGATGTCTTTTTGGCCCGTCTTACCGAAAATGGCGATGTGCGCTGGATCAAGCGAATCGGCGGGCAGGGGCAGGATACGGCAGGTCCGCTCACGACCACGCGCAGCGGCTCATTGCTCG
>PMCK01000499.1:0-1927 GCA_003154095.1 Myxococcales bacterium
GGCTTGGGCCAAATCGGTATCGTGTTGGCCAGCATTATTCGACATCTTCGGTCGGCCGCTGGCCGAATATTCGATCGAATTCGAACGGCGATTCGAGAAACGACCCGGCCCCTCCCCGTGTTCACTGGTCTTCTTTCGGATGTCACACGCTCACGGGAGCAACTATTGATGGAGAACGCCCTGCTTCGTCAGCAGCTCATTGTCGCGTCGAGGAGGGTCAAATGTCCTATTTTCAGGCCCCATGAGCGTGGTTTCGTAGTTCTGCTTGCGAGCCTTCTGCTGCATTGGCGGAACGCGCTGCTGCTAGTGAAGCCTGAAACGGTGCTTCGTTGGCACCGAGAGGGATTTCGGCTTTTCTGGCGTTGGAGGTCGAGAAGTAACGAGACCCCAATTTCGCGAGTTGACCCGGAAGTCCTCGCACTCATTCACCGCATGGCTTCCGAAAATGCCCTCTGGGGTGCCGAGCGAATACGCGGCGAACTCCTGAAGCTCGGCATCCGAGTTGCGAAGCGTACGATCCAACGACACATGAGCAAGGCTAGACCACCTAAACTCCCTCGCGGTCAGAATTGGCACACTTTCTTGAGGAATCATACTGTCTGGGCCTGTGATTTCTTGCAGGCCTACGATATCTGGTTCCGACCAATCTTCGCCTTCTTCGTGATCGATATCAATACGAAGCGCGTTGTGCACGTTGGTGTCACTCGTTCGCCAACCGCGGAATGGACGGCCCAACAGCTTCGGAACATCACACCATTCGGTGAGCGGCCCCAATTCATCATTCGCGATAATGACAGCAAGTTCGGGGCTGAATTTGATCGTGTTTCGAAGGGTGCTGGGATCAAGATACTGCGCACAGCGATTCAGGCGCCCCTGCAGAATTCGATTTGNNGCGCGTATTTCAATAGATGCCGCCCGCACCAAGGGATCGGTCAACAAATCCCTGTTTCTAGTCCACGAGAGATCTACCGTAAGGGCACCGAGATCAGCTCTGCACCAGTGCTTGCTGGTCTTCACCATGATTATCAAGTGGCTGCGTGAGGACTCGGATCGACGAAGGAGCCAGCACAAGATGGCCGGGCGAAAGCACCAGTTTGGTCTGGATTATCGGGTATCAAGCGACAGCACAGTCATTGCTACAACATCCAATCGTAGCCGAAGTACACTTGTGAAAACGCCGGTCCCGCCATGGGCGAAATGTTCTTGCGAAACCAATACGAACCCGCACTATCGTCTACGTGATGCCAGGAAAGCACGGCGAGGGTAAGATCGGCCCCGATCATGAATCCGGAGGCCCAGCGGTGTCGTAGCCCAATTGCGGGGAAGAAGAAGAGCCGGTGCGTTCGCGATATGCAGCCGGTGCCACAGGGATCGCCAGAGTCATAGACCCAGGCAGACAATAATTCCCCATAGACAGTTAGGTGCTCCGAGTATTGATAACCGTACCCAATTCTCGAGTCGAGCCCCCATTGACTGCGCCGGCCCGTATAGTCGAACAGGAACGGGGCAACCCAGGGCACACCAATGCCAACGAAAAGTCCGGCGGGTACTGTTACATCGGCACCCGCGTCCCACCAGCCAGCGTGCAGCGCCAGTTGCCAGCGTGGGCTCTTTGGCGGCGTTGTTGACGTAACTGGTGCTGCTTGTGATTCAGTTGGCAATGGCTCGCCAATTGTCGAGCTGCTTCGTTCCGGTGGTGCGGCGAACGCATGCGTTGCGCCGGCCAATAAAACGGTGACACATAGACCCCGAAACCAATCTAAGTAAGCCACATTTGCGATGTCCTCCCCTTCGGTCACGTAACTGGGAAACGTCAAGGTACTGCGACTACCCAGCCTATGCCAGGTAGCCAGAGTCGGCAATTGCGCCGACGAAGTAACGCCTAAACCCGATGCTCCTCCCGCACAATCTTCCTAGCCCCCGCATG
>PMCK01000499.1:1941-7022 GCA_003154095.1 Myxococcales bacterium
ACTTCACAATGCTCAGCAGTAGACCCGCCGCAAGGACCGTTCAGCATCCGTTTCGCACATCGAGTAACCGGGCAAATGCCGCCAAAGTCAGCTAACACACACTTCCCACACCCTAGGCACTTCTCAGCCCAAACAGCCTGCTCTTCAAGAATGCCTAGGANNACCAAACGAGACAACCGCCTCATTCCGCTCGACGGCCTCCGCCAAGTCCTGAATGAACTCATTCTCGCACTGTCGCTCAATCGTGATCTGCTCAATCTCTACCGGCTGTCCATTGAGCTTACGCGCCATTCTTACGGCGAAGCCGGCGATCCCGACTTCGCGCTCTCCTCCCGCGAGACACACGGTGACGCACGTGCCGCAACCAACAAATAGAACTTTCTGGTGGCGCGCAATGATGGAGATGAGTTCCGTAACGGTCTTTTGGTGCCCCCAGTGGGTTGGAAGTGAGTTACGGCCGCGGGTGCTCACTTCGTTCCGCGCCCGCGGGACCCCGGCAAAGCCGTGCTCGCCGTCGGCTGCGCCGCTGGACTGCGCGCGGCTGGGGGATCCACCACCAATGGGACTTGAGCTTGGGAATTGAGGCAATGTGCTTCAGATCATTCGTACGTTTTGGCGAAGTTGTTGGCATCTAATGACAAGGTTGTAAGCGATTTGTCCAAGTGGTGCTAGACTTGCGATCGGCTGGAATAGTTGAAATGGCGTGGAGCTGGACACGACTTCAAGAAAATTCTCAGGATGCTCGCGTAGAGCGTCAGGTGCACGAGTATGGCTGTGGCGCGGCCTGCGTCGTGATGCTCCTGCGCGATCGTGGCATCGCATCGGATCAACTTGTAGTTTGCGCCGGCCTACACCTTCCGTCGACTGCTCAGGAGCTCGCTAGGAGGCTGAACGAGTTCTCGGGGAGTCGATATTCGTGGATTGGAGGGCATCTTGACCTTGATGGTCAGCTTGGGCGTCCTCATGTGCAGGCACTGGGTCAGACTGGATCGTGGGCGGCCCTTTTGGTGCCTGCGCGTCTGCGCGAAGGACACTGGGTAGTCGTCGATGGCGCTCCTATAGACACGACCATTTCCATCAGAGACCCTGCAGGAGCTAGCTACGCAATTCCTGAAGCGGAGTTCTATTCATTGATGCGCTACACCGTTGCCGTATTTGAGAGAGGAAGGTAGCAATGCAACTCGTATTGGAACGAATCCATTCCGACGATCAAAGAACTCTGGCAGAGCTTGCGCGCGGTGAGGTCGTGAAGCAAGCTGTGGCTATTCGCGTTGACGGTCATCTTCGCGAGTTTACCGTATGCGTGCGGACCAACGTTCTTTCAAACTTCGACGCAAGCGTTGTGTACGGAGATGAATTGCTCGAGGAGTTGCTACGGTTTGATCCGGCGACTCTCAACACGTTGTATGGTCTGGTTGGTAAGTATCGCAGGGGCGTGCGCCCGGACCTTCCTAAGCTATTGTTAGATTCAAATGCAAATAACCCCGAAACGCTAGCCGAGCCCCGGTCTGGTTAGTCCGGCAATTACGCTACGCTATCCGGTGCCAAAACTGGATCGTCAAAAATAGCCCTTGCTCAGCGTCATGACCAAAAGAGACGGAATGCACCAATGACGCTATGCCATACTTTCAGAGCTGTTCTTTCACTGGATACGAGCGCGACCGCGTTATTGCTGCTCTGCTGCGCGCACACGGAAACCGCGCGCCACGATGGATATTCGACAGACTCGAGCACGCCTCCACCGTATTACACCTGCCCGGAGCAACCTGTGATGTATGGCACCGACGCCGACGGTGTGCCGCTTCTTCCGACGGGCCCCTGCGACCAGGCGGGAACATGCTTGGTGCGGACACGGCAAGCTTGTGGTGATGGTTCGACGGCGTGCTATGGTCGTCAGCAACGGAGGATGCGACCACGACACTGGGCTGAGCGGATGCTACGCCGCCAACATGCCACCCTGCTTGTCGACGAGCTTGACGACCACGGGGACCTACTACGATCGGAACGCCGATTTGTGGACGCTGACGCCGATTCCTCCCGCTCAGGGATGGGACGGCATGGTGTTGGAAGCTGACGGCGTCGGACCAAACGGTGCCGCAATGCATCTGCGCTTCACTATTCACGCCCATTTCGTCAGCGGACCTGTGTGCTGAGTTTTTTGTGCCCCCCGTCTGTTGCCAAACTGGATCGTCGGAAATCGCCCTCGGTTCACGCCATTTGGCTGGCATTTCCCAGGTCAGATATTGGCACAAGTCCCTATATACTGGGCCCGATGAATGGCATCCTGCTTCAATTTATTATCACCAGCCTGGCCGGTTGGCTCCAACGCCGTCAACAGCAAGTGATTGAATACCTAACGGAGGAAAACCGTGTCCTGCGTGAACAACTCGGGAAGAAACGGCTGCGCCTGACCGACAATCAACGTCGAAGGCTTGCGGTCCGTGCTAAAGCCCTCGGTCGTTCAGCGCTGCAAGGAATCGCCTGTATCGTCACACCAGACACCTTACTACGGTGGTATCACAACCTCGTCGCCAAGAAGTACGACGGTTCCACCGCTCGCGGTCCAGGCAGACCGCCTACCGAGGCTGACATCGCCAAGCTCGTTATTCAAATGGCTAAGGAGAACTCAGGTTGGGGTTACACGAGAATCCGCGGGGCACTTTGGAATCTTGGCCACGATCTTGGCCGGAATACGATTAGGCGCATTTTGGCCGACGCGGGCCTTGAGCCAGCCCCCGAGCGCAACAAGAAGACCAATTGGAAATCATTCTTGAAGGTTCACGTGGGCGCAATAGTCGCTATGGATTTCTTTACGGTGGACGTGCTGACTTTGCGCGGGCTTGTACGATATTTCGTATTATTTGCCATCGACTTGGAGACTCGGCGCGTGCACGTCGCCGGAATAGTTCATGAAGCATACGGTCAATGGATGGAGCAAGTTGCACGAAACCTGACTGATCCTGTTGAAGGATTCCTTCGCAAGAAGCGCTACCTTATCCACGACCGAGATCCGCTATTTACACGACGATTCGTGGGAATATTGGAATCCGGTAGAGTAAAATCGGTCAAACTGCCAGCAAGCAGTCCAAATCTAAACGCATATGCCGAACGATTCGTCCTATCGGCGAGGAGGGAGGCCTTCAACAAAATTGTGCCGCTGGGCGAGAAGCACCTCCGTAGGATCGTTGCTGAGTTCGTCGATCACTATCATCACGAGCGAAACCATCAAGGACTCCACAACCGATTGATCGAACCCATATCATCTGGCGCGAACCGCACTGGCGCCGTCAATTGTCGCCAGCGACTAGGCGGAATTCTGAACCACTATTATCGGGAAGCCGCGTGAATTTGGCTCAGTCGAGTTATGGCACAGGACGCCATTATAGTATATGTCACCGAGTGTGTTGCAGGCAAAGCTGTCACCGCCGTCGCACGCGCGTTCGTAGAGCCTGAGTCCATGCAGCTGATCTTGGGCGACATCCATTCCGCTCAAGTAAAACGAGCCGAGCGTCCTGCATGACGACATGTGACCGTCGTCACAGGCTTTCTCGCAGGCCTCTGGGCGTCCCAACTTATCCCCACCGTACTCGCAAAGACTTTGGACGTCCGAAGCCTCCATTAGGTGGCGTTGCCACCATTTGAGTCCAGCCACCATCGTGACGATCATAAGAAGAACAAAAAATGCCGTGCGTATGGGAGTCAATCGCCATGGCTTGGCCCGAACCCGAGGGGGTGCTTGCGGAATCACGATTTCGCCGGGTGCCGGACGCTCTACGGCCTGCAGTGGTCGAATTCGCTGCTCGACCTGGCGCCGACGTTCCCGATCACGTTGTCGCTCGAGTTGGCGCTCCAGCTTTTGCCGGCTGGGCGCCGCTACGTACATGAAATGCGACACAAGGGCGACGCCCCAGCCAAACGCCGGAAAAAGCGCCCAAGGGTAGTGCGTCGTCAATAGGTTTAGAGTCACGAAGAGCCCATTGACTAACGCGTAGAGTCCCAGGTGACGAAAAAAGTTCTTCCATTGATGCTTTCGTAACGTCAGAAGCGCATCGTGTTCGTGTCGCTCTGCCAATACTTCGAATGCGGCTGACTGGATGCCTTTGGGCGGGATGCTGATTTCCCTCGCGGGGGCAACCAGACTTTGCAGTCCAGGCGCTAGCACTGTGACTTCGTGCGGATTGGCCTCGATCTCATGGGCGGGCGGCAGCGGCTCGGTCATTGGTGTCAACGGTCCGAGTGGGGAGGTTGCTGAAAGCTCTGCCCGAGACCAAGGCAATTCGGTCCGTCCAATATTAGGTGCCGATTCCCCGAGCAGCCTTGTCAGCTCGCTGACGGCTTCATGGATCGTTTGCCAGCGTGCGCTTGCGTCCTTCTCCAAGCAGCGCTGGAACCAGGCATCGAAGCCTGTCGGGAGATTGCGCGAGCGATCCCCCGCGCGAGACGACGCAGGCTCAATTGACTCGGTGGCCACGCGAATGGGCAGCTCCGCGGCGACTTCAATGTTCCAATAATGGGTGGCATCTAGGCCCGTAAGAGCCTCGTAAACGATGAGCCCCAATGCCCAAATATCGGTCGCTGGCGAAACGCCGATCGCCACGTGGATTCCTTGTTTCTCCGCCAGCTTGCGAACCAAGCTGCCCAATTGCTCGGGAGCGCTGTACGCTGGCGTCCCAATGTGGGTGGCCGTACGGAGGGCCTCTTGTGCAAGAACCTTGGCAATGCCAAAGTCCATCACCTTCACCACCTCCGCCCCGTCCGACTCATGGTGGAGGAAGATGTTGGAGGGTTTGATGTCCCGGTGGATAATCCCTTTNNGGCTTCAGGTCGCGGTGAATCACGTTATTGTTATGCGCTTGCGTGAGAGCGTCTGCGAGCTGCTGAAATATGATGATTGCGGTCCTGTGGTCGAGTGGGCCTTTGGTCTCAAGGTAATTTTCGAGCGTCTCGCCACGCAAGAGCTCCATTGCAATGAACGGCACGCCCCGAGTAGGATCCTCATCGGCATCCAGGATTTCGACGATGCATGGGTGACTGCCAATTGCGCTGCCTACCATAGCTTCTTTCAAAAATAGCGCGACTAC
>PMCK01000680.1:0-4432 GCA_003154095.1 Myxococcales bacterium
ATGGCCATGGGGCGTCGTTTTACTCGGGAACCCCGCGGACCTCAAATCCGCATAAACCATCGTATCAGAGTGCCGGAAGTTCGCGTCGTTGGCGCGGACGGTTCGAACCTCGGTGTGCTTTCGACGGACGAAGCCATTCGGCGAGCTCGCGAAGCGGGTTTCGACTTGGTCGAAGTCAACCCGAAAGCAAGTCCTCCCGTTTGCAAGATCCTCGACTTTGGAAAGTACAAATACGAGGAAAAGAAGAAGCAACGCGAGGCCAAGCGGAAGCAGACGGTCGTCGAGGTCAAGGAGATCAAACTCCGTCCCAAGACCGATGACCACGATCTGATGGTCAAATTGCGCGCCGCACGAAAATTCGCCGAAGCTGGCAACAAAGTGAAGCTTACCTGCCGCTTTCGAGGTCGTGAAATCACGCATCCCGAAGTGGCCATGCAGCAATTCGACTTCTTACTCTCGAAAATGGACGACCTCGTGAACGTCGAGCAGCGACCTTCCATGGAGGGTCGGGCCATGGCCGCCATCGTGTCCCCCAAGCCGGGCGTCCTGCACAAGTTGGCGCAGGAACGGATTCAGAAGGAAAGATTGGCTGCCAGGGCCGGTACCGAGGGCGGTGACTCCTCAAATACACTCGATGTTCCGGATGAAAACGAACTCGAAGAGGAATTGCACGAAGCCGACGATGACGACGACGAGGGCGACGTCGAAGCCGAAGCCGTGACTTGAGAGCGGAATCGGATTCCGATTCGGTATCGGATTCTGGATTTAGGTTACCGCTGCCCGGAATGCGTTGCGGCGCCTGTTGCACGGGCGGCGCCGCGGCGCGCGAGAAAGAAGCCGGCGGCGATTCCGAGAAGCACGAGCACTACAACACCGATCAACTTGAGCGTTTGACTGCCGCCGGATGGACGAACCACGTCGGAGGGACGCTGGGAGACACCTCCACCCATGGACCGTAGCAACCGAGACTGCGGAATGTTGTCGTCTTCGAGTGCGGCCAGATTGCCGATCTCCAGCCGACTGCTCGAAGGACCGCCCCGGGTGCCGGATTCGACTCCGAATCCGACATCACTCACCTGCCCGGACCAGTTCTGGGGCCCGCCGAACTGAAGATTGCTCCCGAGCGGGTTGGCACCTGAGCGACTTACCCCAGAATCGCCCAGTGAAACGAACTCGAACAGGGCCTCCTCGATGAGCGAGCTAATGATGGACCCGCCGTCCTTTCGACTGGCGTGATCGATCTCGCGCTGAGCCAGCGGTCGAGCAACCAACTCTGCGATTTCGAACGAAGAAACGGGCCGCCGCGCGCCAAACAGGATTGCATTGAGATCCTTGCCGAACTGTTTGGCCGAGGCGTAACGCTGCGCCGGGTCGCGCGCCAATGCCTTTGCGACGACGCGCTCGAGCTCCGGCCCCACCAGGGGGTTGAACTGATGAAGCGGAGGAATGCGCGCAGCCTGGACCTGACGCACCGTATCCAGATCCGTGTCGCCAAAAAACAGGCGCCTGCCGGCCAGCATCTCCCACAAGATGATGCCCATCGCGAAAATGTCGGTGCGAGCATCCGCAACCTGACCCAGCGCCACTTCGGGCGAAAGGTAACCGAATTTGCCTTTAATAATGCCAGGTTCGCTCTTCTCGAGTTGGCTGTTGGCTTTGGCCAAACCAAAGTCCACAATCTTCACTTCGCCGTAGCGCGTGATGAGCACGTTGGGCGGGGACATGTCGCGGTGAACGATGTGCAATGGATGCCCGGATGCGTCAGTCAGCTCGTGGGCGTAAGCGAGCCCCTGGCAGATTTGGACGGTAATCAGGCAGGCTTCTTCGAGCGGGATTAGGGACTGGTGGCGGCGGTAGTACTCGATGACCGTTTTGAGGTCGGTCCCATCCACGTACTCCATGACGATGAAGAACGTGTTGTCGCCCATGCCGACGTCGAAAACTTGAACGCAGTTGGAATGCGACAGATGGGCGCTGACCCGCGCCTCATCGAGGAACATCCCGATGAATTGCTTTTTCTCGGCCAGCTGAGGCAGGACGCGCTTGATGGCGACGGTCTTCTTGAAGCCCTCCAGGCCGGCGCTTTCGGCGCGAAATACCTCCGCCATGCCGCCGGAGGCGATCTTTTGTCGAACCCGATACCGCTGTGCCTGCTGCTGCTGCTGAACCATGGCTAAACACCCGGCTCGACCCGGTCAGGCCTGGCCAGTTACGGGGGCCAGCCTATGGCTTTGCCCGTCGCGGGGTCAAGTTCGCTCCCAATCCGGCCGGTGTTCCGCTGGCAATCGTGCACACGGGCGGCGCGCGTGAGACGATAGCTACCCCGACTGAAAGGTCGGTGTCGAATTTGCTCGCCCGCAAGGCGGCCTTGGCTATCTTTCGGCTCCCGTATGGGGCTGTAGCTCAGCTGGGAGAGCGCCGCACTGGCAGTGCGGAGGTCTGGGGTTCGATCCCCCACAGCTCCACCAATGAAATGAATTCGAACCTTCTTCCGCAACGAGGAGGTTCAGGCTGTCGAAATTACATCGCACTCTGTAGTAAGGGCGCCCGACTTCAGGCTTTTCTGGAGTGAGCGTCACGGGACCGGTGAGTCGTCTCAGGGCCAACGCTGACTTCTCTGTCCGCTTGGCTAGGAGCTCGTTGAGGTTCTTCAGGCGATCGGCAATCCAGGCACGAGGCGGCGGCGTAAACGCTTCAGCTGTCGCATGTGTCATGCTCTCAACGTCAGTCTTGAGCGTCTTCACCTGCTTCTCGGCTTCAGCCAGAGCGTCCGAGAGCGCTCCCGTTGCCCGGCCGCTGGCGATGAACTCAATGAAGTTATGAACGCGAGTCTCTGCGCGGTTGAGCTCCAGTCTCTTCAATCGGAGTTCCTCAGGCACGTGCGCAAACTGCTCTTTGATTTTCTTGGCCGTTCGCTCGTAGACGGCGGCCAGAACCTCCGGCCTCAGTACCTGCTCGCGTAGCACGCCGAGCACTTTGTCCTCGAGCCGCCGGCGCGAGATCAAGACCCTATTTTCGCACGAGTGCCGAGAAGCGTTAAGGCAACCGTAGTAGCCGCTCCCTTTGCCGCTCACCAATCCGAGGGCGCCGCCACAGGCGCCGCATTTCAATGCACCCGAGAGCAAATGTGTCGGCTGAAAGTCAACATAGCTCTTGCGCTGAGCCTGAAAGCCACGCTTGCCCTTCTTCCTGTCGAAGACACCTTCAATCTCGCGCCACCGAGCTTGAGCCGCCCGCCATTCCTCCTCCGAGATGATTCGAATGTCGGGGCGCTCTTGAACGACCCACTCTTCTTTCGGACGCTCGATCTGCCTCATCTTTCCAGAAAGCGGATCCTTCACTGTCGTTGTACGATTCCAGATAAAACGACCAATGTACTTCTCATCACGTAGAATCCGGGAGACGGTCGTCAGACTCCAGCCGCCCTTGAGTCGCGCCTTCGTCGGAACGTGCTCGTCATTTAGATCCTTGGTGATCTTCGTGACCGCATCGCCATCAATGAAGGCCCGGAATATTCGCTGAATGACTCGAGCCTCGTCCGGGGCAATCACGATCTTGAAACCCTCCGCGCGAAGCCGGCCTTTCTTATCAAACTTCGATTCGCCCTCAGGAACAGTCGTATAGCCGTAGCCATGGTGGCCGACCGAGTAGCCCCTCAGCACTTGACCCATCTGGCCTCGATGAGTCTTCTTTTTCAGGTCGGTCAAATAGAGTTCGTTGATGATGCCCCGGAACTGATACGCCACCTTGGCGTGTTCCTCGCGCATATCGAGCCCATCGCTCACGGAAATCAGAGCGATCCCCCAGTACTGAAACAAGCAGAGAAGAGTGTTGAAATGCTGGTTGTCCCGACACAGACGGGACGAATCGTCCACCAGCACCGCATCGAACTGCTTGTCTTCGGCGGCCCGCTTTAGCGCTTCCAGGCCCGGGCGAACGCGTATCGACCCAGACTGCGCTTCATCGTAATAAATGTGGTTCTCGAGAATCGTAATTCCGTCACGATCCGCAAAGGTCTTGCAGACNNTCAATGCTCTGTTCCCGTTGGTTCTCGCTCGAGAACCTCGCATACACTGCCGCCCGCATCAGCTTTCTCCTTCATTCGCTGCGCGCAGTCCTCGGCAAGCAGATCCGCAAGATGCTCAGCAAAATCGAGCAGCTCGGGAGATACCAATTCAAGTCCCTGTATTTGAAGCTTGAAAACCACCGCGCCCATATGCTCAATGATAGCTCATAACTATCATTTCGGCAAGGCCGTTTTGCTGATTTTTCTAGCTATTTCTGCAACATTTACCTCAATGCGCGCTTCGTAGGTTGACGGCATCGCGTCGAGCGGAACTACTCGTGGCACCACCCGACTCTTTCCTTCAAGAGCCGCACCAACAGCTGCGGTCAATACCAGAGGCTTTCGCAGCCCTCCGCCGCTCGTTTG
>PMCK01000680.1:4442-12899 GCA_003154095.1 Myxococcales bacterium
GCAAATTCAAAGACGTTTCTCTCGGAGAATTCTCGACGCTTCCCTCGCCCCGACGTGTCCGCGAAATCTGGCTCAATAACCGACTTCTCGCATAGGTTAATCAGCACATGCTGCGGAACGCCGAGACGCAGCTGCACTTCCTTCAGGGTTATTGCTTCTTCGGCGAGCATTGATGGCCATCGTCTATCATACGGTAGTCGTTGTCAAACGTTGCCCGGGAGCCACTTGAGGAGGCCGGCATGACTGTTGCGGGCGGGGCCACCAACCGCCCCGCGTTGCAAGAGGCATGACGGCCGGCGAACGACTTAACAAAGTCTCATCTAGACAAGCCTGAGCCTCTCCCGGTACCCCTCCCAATCGCGGGTCGACAACCTGAGGACGGTTACGTCAAATCCGACATCCTCGATCTCGTGAATATGGGATTGCATGTATTCAAGGGCAAGGTCATACGCAGCAAAGAGCCCGGCCACATCGCAACGGCTGTCTTGAGTCATGTGAAGTTGACACGGGGTAAGTTGGCTGGAAACGTGCAAGACCAATTCCTCCTCGTTGAGGGTAATACAAAAGACGAGTTCCCTTGCTTTGTTGAGTTTGGGTGTCGCGCTGACAACTCCCCTGCTCTCGGGCGCAGCCGTTTTGAGGCTTTCGCGTGCTTGCTTCAGCAATTCGTGCACAACGATTCGATGTTGCTTTTCGAATTGGGAAATATACTTCCTGGCCGCTTTGGACGCCGTTGGATCCGTCCATTCGGGTAGGTACACGGTCCGGTCGGGAAGCATAAAAGCTGAAACCTCATGCCCCGCGACTCGAAGTCGCAGTGAGACACAGCTCAACGCGAGCGGCATTGGGCCGCCAACAAGTTGTACGATTGGTTCATCCGGATTCATGGTTGCCTGCCTGGACGTGCCGAGCACGTCGCCCATTGGTTTGACTACACTTCGGTCAAGCGCGGGGAACGGGTACGTAAAATCCGAATCGAGCCCACTCAAAGTTCAGATAAGATATTTCTTGATTCAGAGCAGCGACGTGATGTATTTGGTCACCCGCTTAGGCCTCCAAGTGAGCGGACGGTTTAGCCACCCCTTGCGATCGTCCAGCTGGCAACACTTGGAGGCCCAATTTCTCGGTCAATCGGAACATGGAGCACTACGACGTGTGCAAGGTCAACTACCCGATTAGGAATCGGCTTTGTCTGAGCTCGCCCTAATATTAACGCACCGGTGCGGAACTGGTGGGCTGGTTTTGATGCCCAGCCAGTCGTCTTGCCGCACGTTGAAGGTGCTTGCCAGCCAACGTGAGCGCCGCTGACAGGGCGAATACGATAGTGGTGCCCGCTAACCAAACCAACCAAGGTCGGCGCCTGCTGAGGATGCCAAGGCGCGACAACCAGTTTTGAGCTTCAGCGTCTTGATTCCGCATGACCGGCATATCAAGAACGGTAGTGCATTGAGCCGCAGCGTCAGCCATTCCATGAGGCGTTCTGCTCCCGCGGCTGCTCACTGGTCCAAAGTAAGTTGTCTCAGCGATCTGCAAAGAGAGTGGAGCAAGATTTTCAGTGGCGCACGTCAAGGCGTGCGACTTGGTCGATACTGCGGCTGGGACTGGCCGGAGCCGGTCACATTCGCTGGAAACACAGTCTGTCGGCTCTTCGGGCTCTGGCTCCGACTCCATCATCCAGAATGGGGCCATCTTTATTGTGTCCTGCGCTAGAGTGGCTGCCCGTGCATGGGCATGGCCGATTGTCACCGATTCCTGCACTGGACTTTGACCCGTGCGAAGTGTGGCTGGAGCCTCTTCGTGTCCATTATCAATTGACAGCGACACAATGCGATGTGGACGGATAGCCATAATACTAGGCGCGGAATTCACGTCATCGGTAAACAGTGAAGGCATCCGTATTGTTGGTTGTGCCGGTGCGGCCTTGTAATCGTTGAAGAGTTGCTCGACGGGTGCTGTTAACAGGTCTTCATTGGGGGATGACTGCATGACGGCCGAATCTCTGTCGATGATGTGAGCGTCGAGCCGAACATTGGAAAATTCAATGATCGCGTGTCCGTGTATTCGCTGTGGCCCTGTGAGCCGCGCCGCATTTACACGCAGGTCCCGAGCGGAGTACGCCGGGACAATCCACAGGTCATCGGCTTCGCGCTCGATGTGAAAATGCACTGGAGCTACGCCGGGACGATCGATTCGCAGGTCAACTCTCATTAGCGAGCCGACGGCAATTGCACGGGACTCGTCGGCACCGAATTCGAAAGTGTGCGATACACCATCCAGACACAATTCGAGCCAGAGGGATTCGTCACTGTCTGTTTCGTAACCACGCGTACGGGCCGTTTTCATGACCACCTACTTCCTTTTGGGTCCAATGTCCCGGAACCCCGACACGCCGGCATGCTCATCTGGCGTGGGTCGTCCGCGATTCCGCCATCGGTCAACGACGAAAAGCAGGTCCAGGAGCTTGCCCAGTATGTAAAAGGCGATTCGTCGCCAAAGCGATAGTTCCATTACTGCCTTCGGGCCCAACCCAAGTGGCCCGCCTTTCCCTTCATCAGCTCCCCAATTCCACTCAGGGTCGTTGTATCCTTGTCGGTCAGCCTGGGTGATTCGTTGCGTAAAATCGCCGTCGCGCGCGCTTTTTTGTCGCTAGGCCGATCCCCTCACATTTTACATGAAAATATGTTCTTTTAAGCAGACTCAAGCGTCCCAATAAGCCCCACGCCACCGCGCCACCAGCTGAGATCAAACGGCGAACCAGACAGCGCCTTGTCGTTTGGAATTGCCGTCAAGTTACAAAACACGGGGGTTCTGCGCAAAGTGGCCAGTGTGTCGCCTGTATGCCTAGGCTGCGCAACGAAATATTCGCAATTCGTATTTTGGAACACCAATGGCACTGCGAGCTGGAGCAGAACTCCTTGGTCGCCATGGCTGTTGCGCGTGGTCAAGTTATCACCCACTATGGTGGCGAGGAACGGTCCAGTCCCATGCTCAGTGCCAAATTCCCAGGGGTCGCTTACCGTGAAGCGCACACGCATCCCAATTAGTTTGTCTCCCATCGGCTGTCCCTTTCATTGATTCAGATCTTACTCTCGTCGTGCCTGGTTGACGGGGCGCATGAAGGCATTGCAACACCCGTCTTGATAGTACCGGCAGATGCGGAGTTCTCGTGCGATTTGCTCTTCCTTCTTGATTCGATGACGTTAGGGTAGCGATTCTGTGCTTGGGAACCGCGCTCCGATGGGGGCAGCTACTACGTAAGGGACACATAGGTCACGATTCATAAATTCCGTCGAATTCCACTAAGAGGGACTCATCATCTGGGGGAATCCTGCTTGGACGCTCAAACGAGTATTTCCGCCTATCTATGACATAGGTCTCCGGATAGTATGCCCAATTGTCGCGCAGGCATTTGCTGCACTTGGGGCAGAAAGTGTTAGTAAGTTTCGACTCCAGCGGCGGGCCCACATAGACTTCGAGGTCCACCGTCACGGCGAACAAAGCGCCACACGACAGGCAAGTGATTAAGGAGTGGCCAAGAGTGCTCTCGGGATACGTAATGAAGAGCTCATGGCTTTCTCCGGTATCGGGTCTGTATTGCACCATCTTCCAGCAACGCACTTCCACTTTCTTCATTGTACGACTCCTACAGGTCTCGCAGATCCGTTCATAACAGTTGAAGCCCTGGAGCCCCGTAGAGCGAGTGGCCTCTTGTTCGCGAGGCCGTTTGCAATATTCGGCCAAGTTAGTCGCTTGCCGCACTTGGGAATAACCTGTCCGAATTATTGCAGAGTTGCGACCACGAGGACATTACGAGCTGAGCGAGAATCGAAACCATTGCTTCGCAGTTCTCCCAATCGCCACCGAGGCGCTTTAGTTCCTTGTCTTCCTTTTCGTAAGGAAGCCCAAGAATTTCCATGGCATCCTGGACATACCGCACCTGCCTAGCCCCGGTGCTATCAACGTAACCAACCGGTATGTTAGGCCCGGAACCATCACGAAAAACTAGCGCGAATATGAAAAAGGGCGAAAGGTCAACGTTCACTTCCAGGCCAAGCGAATTGCCGAAGTACCCCAACGTGAAATACATGTTTTTCTTCTCAAGAGTAGGGCCTTTCAAGTTGAGATTCTGAGCGACTGAGTCGAACTCAGATCGCACCAATTTGATAAGCTCATCCACTGTCGATGGCATTTTTACTGCTCCTTTATCGTCGAGGAATTTCCCGATCGCGCGAAAGCCTTTTCGTAACCAGGGTAGTCTTTCGTAGATTCACGTTCCATTTCGTAATTTGGTGAAGCTCGGCCTTCTCTCGCACGTTTTTCAAAGTCTGGCCCCACATCTTTGATGCGCGCACCGTCGCGTTTTGCCTGTTCAATAAACTCTTTGTTGTGGGCTAATCCCTTGCCTTCCATTCCCTTCTTGAATCCTGGCATACCTTCATATACCTCAGCGCCCGTGCGTTCCGCGTATGGAATTACGCGCCGCCTCATGTTTTCGCCAATGATTATGGTCCTTTTCGCAGAAGTAGGGGCCAGCGCCTTTCTAGCCCCAGCCTTCTCCACGGCCATTCTGGCCCCCATCACCGTGCCAGCAACTGTCATTGCGGTCATGACCGGCTTGACCGCAAGCCGTCCCGCTTCGTAATCGTTGGGTGCAAAGACGGCTTTGGCGAAGTCGTTTCCAAAGTTGCCAACGTCTTTGACGGTCTGGATCATCCCATGTGCGGCGCCCACCACGACGTTTGCCGCCGCCCCTTCGATATCGCCGCTCATTGCTAGGGCGGCATTGGAACGAACGGACGCGACCGTTGCCTGCGCGGCAGCTTTGACGTTTTCCACGCCTTGGTCCCACATGCCGTGTACGAACTGGCCAAAGGTGAGCCCGTTACCATCAGCTTGCGTGATTGGGTCGCTCCCGGCGTAGGCATATGCGAGTAGCCTCGTTGCGTTGCCGATGGTCTGCTCGGGCGACAACAACGCTACCGGATCAACCGCCAGGAAAACTCCAAGCTCAGGCCGATAGGGCCTCGCATGAAAGTCGCTGATTCCTGAGCCACGGTCTTCCTCGTTGCCAACGAAACCCCACGGATCGCCAGACTTACCCGTCTGAAATCGCACGTGCCCAAAGGCGTGAAGCGCCGTACGACTTGTGATGGACGCGGCCTTGTTGGCGACGGCCAAAGGACTCTGTTGACCGTCTGCCAGGTAGAATTCAGCGCCTTCGGGTACTGTCGTGATTTCGACCGATTGCTCGCGGAAGGTCGGCGCGGGTGAGCCGTGGTCCGAGGAGCAGGCCTGCACAGTCAGCCCCGTAAGGGCGAGAAGGCTCGTTGCAATAGTGACGGTCACCACTCGCAGAGCATATGCATGCAAGAGGATTGCCGACTTTCGACTCCAGCGCTGAACGGCCAACGCCAGTGCCAAAGCCGCAAAGGCCAATATTCCCCAAGGCACGAGCACTTTGCGCGCAATTCTGCCGGCAACGGTGCCGAGTCCATCGGAACTGTTGCTGTCGTCGCCATTCACCGCGAGCATGTTTGAGTCGCCAGTTTTCGTTACCGGTGCGGTTCGGGGTCCGACGTCAACCGGATCAAGTCGGGCCAGACGTTGGTCACCCAGATAGGCATATCGGACTAGGGTTCCATTGCGTTCCTCAACGTCTTTTTCGATGTATCGGGTCGTCTCGGTCTTGCCGTCCGTTGTCGTCAGCTTGAGTGCGCGCGAATCGTCGTGACCATAGACATATTCTTCAACGACTTTTCCGCGCGCAACCTTGGCCAATCGCCCTTTGGCGTCCCAGGAGTAGCTACGCTCGCCGTCCTGCATTGCCCGCCCCGCAGCGTCGTACGTCAGGGCTTCGGTTCCATGATGCGTGAGCGCATCCGGACCTGCACCGCTTTCGCCGTAGGAATTGGTGACGTTGAGGTGCGGGTCACCGAAGTCACTCTTCACGGACAGAATCTTCGCCAAGTCATCGTGTTGCCACGTCGTGGCCCCAGTCCGGTAAGTCGCCGAAGTCAGGCGATAGCGGTCGTCATACTGAAATGAAGCCGTCAAGTCTTCATCAGCAGGTGGACTCTGTCGCAGATCAGCAATCTCGACAATTCGCGATGCAGCGTCGAGCCCATAGCGGAGGCCTCGTACAACTTGTCCGGCAGGATTGGTCGCGGACATCGTGACCAACCGTCGGCGATTGTCGTAAGTGCGATGTTCGCTAAGGCCGTTGCCAAGGGTGTAGCTGTCCAGCGCTCCGTGTGCGGTCCAGTTGATGTTGCGAACAATTGGACCTAATTGGCTCAGCAGTCCCCGAGCATCGTACTCATGGGACAGGTAAGTTTTGTTCGGAAATCCACGGCGAATGACCCGCCCGAGCGAATCATAATCGTTGAACGTGTGGTGCTCGGTGCCATCGTCCCACCGCCGAATGATGTCAATCGTGCGTCCGCGGGCGTCATATCCGTAGTATTCGCGACCCGCGGCATCCTCGACCCAGGCGAGCATGCCTTGAACTTCGCCGAATTCGGGGTGCTCACTGCTAGCCTCATCGTAGTGGTATTCGGTTACCCGCTGCTCACTTTGTCCCTTGAGCTGATGCCATTCATTAAGCGACCTTCCAAACCCATCATATGAGTACCGAATGCTATTACCGGTCGCGTCAGTGCGTTGCTCAAGGTCGTTTCCGTCGGTGTACGACAACTGCAAGTGGCCACCATTCGGGTCGTCAATCGAGACGCGGCGAGATCTTCCATCATAGCCGTAGCTGCGCACGTGGCCCAAAGCATCGCCAATCTGAACAACACTCCCTACCGGATTGTATGAGTAAGTACCCGTCGTGATCGCACGGGTACCTTCGCGTTCAATAACTGAGACTTGACGTCCAAGGCCGTCTTGATTGTGCGTCGTCGGTGTGTTCGTGTGAGGAGAAGACTGATCGGTGTCGTTCTCGTCATAATTAGTGACGCTGAGCGGAGCGTAATCAATGCGAGTCTCGGCGCCGTCGGGGTAGCGCGTGTAGAGCTCACGCCCGAGAGCGTCTCGCAAGGTTGAGGTACCGTCGCGGCCGTCGTCAATTGAGGGCAAGTCACCACTTATTTCAATCGTGGGGTAGGCCGTGAAGGCAACCTGTCCACGACTATCGAGGCGATTGAGGCCCGATAGGACCCATTGACCGGAGGTTGCCGCCTCTTGAAATTCACCACGCTTACGACCGAAACCATCCACGTGGCCCACGCGAAGTAGAACTGCATCTTCTCCGCTTCGTTCGCGGGAGCGCGTCGTGATAATCGAAGTCGGGGAGCCAATGCGATAGTCGAATTCCGTAGTGGGCTTGTCAGCGGAGTCACCCGGGCTAACGATACTCGTGACTCTACCGAGTGCGTCATACGCGACGGTGGTCACTGCGCCGTTGGGCGTTTTAAACTGCGTAATGGTGCCAAATCGATCATCGTACTTTGCATGCCATTCGAGAGAATGGTCGACATCTGGAAACATGCGCTCGTTGATAACGAATGCATGACTATCGGCGTCATAGGCGTATTCTGACCGGCCGCCTCGGGCGTTAATGTTAGCTGTGATGTTGCCATCGCTGTCGAATTGATTGGCCTCGTCATTTGCGAACTGGTCGCCGGATATCCAGCTTTCACTTCGGGTCAAGTCTCCGCGCGCTACCAGCCCGAGAGCTAGCCCTTGGAACGCGGTACCATCATAGTATCGGCGAACCAGCTTAAAGCGCTTGCCGTTGGCATCTTGAACTTCCTCGCTTGCCAGGTATCCGAGCAACCAATCGTCGGTATTATTCGCGTACGTTCGAATCGTGATGGCCTCGTCGCCACCGCCCAGTTTGTCCCCGCTGACTACTTCACCCCACTTGGATTCCTTCGTGACGTTTCCGCAATTGTCTTGTTCCCACTCGGTTAGCGTGATGCGCTCACCGGATGTGTCTTTGCCTTCGATGTGCTCGGTCTTTTCGCTACTCTTGAAGGCGTAATGCACCTGTCGGCCGTCGAGTGCGGTCTCAAGGTTCTTCGTGGTATAGCCATCGGTATTTCGACTGAAGATGAGCCCGTTGGTATCCCGCTGTTCACTTGTCAGCGGCTGCCCGCGCATAACCCGCGTGACAACGCCGGTATCAAAGGTGTCATCGTTCACCAAAGTGGGTGTTGAGCTGTCGCCGTTTTCCGTCTGGATACCGCGACCAAAGCCTGCAAACGTACGCTCGCTCGGGTCCCAGGTGCCGTTGCGATAGTCGAAATCAGTCACGATTGCCGGATCGCCGAGAGCGCTCTCGACGCGGACCTCGGAAACGACTGACATCCCGACGTTCATGCGGGTGGTCCAGGGACTGTTCTCGTCGCGGGCACGCGCGGCGCCACGTGCCGCAGCGGCATAAGAAATGTGCGTCACCTTTCCAAGGCCATTGTCGATGGTCTTGAGCAACCCGGCACGGCCATTGGGGAACAG
>PMCK01000192.1 GCA_003154095.1 Myxococcales bacterium
ACGTAATTGATAGATCGGCGGGCGGCGCGATTGTCGGGAGTATCGAGACCAGCGGCTAGGATTGGCGTTCCTGGCGGCTTAGTATACAACTCACCTAGATTGCTCGGTCCTGGCCAGGCACTACGAAACCTTTGCGGAAGAATCTGTACTCAGCCTTGTACGATCCGTCATTGTCCTTCGCTGGTTGTTTCGCAATCTCGACAGCAGCCATGCCAGGAACGTTTAGTACGAATCCAATCATCATTGTGGCCAAAGCTGCCGGATTTGACGACGCTACTTGTGCGCTACAGATGCTCGTCAGACAGGATAGCGCAGTTATCTTGATGGGGTCACCTCCGGAGACGGTGGTCCCCGTGTATTCGCGGATCTTGTCCTCGGCACCAGTTGCCCACGATCGATCGCGCGACTCTGTCTTAAGTCGCGATTCAATCTCAGCCTTTCGTTCGGACTCACGATCCAGGATTTCTTGGGGCTCAAGATGACTATCCGAGTCTGTAACTGGGGTCCACCCATACCAGGAACCAGGCACGGATCCACTTAAGGCGTAGCACCCTCCATTGGAGCAAAGTCCACAGCTAGCCAACCCACTCCCATAAACTTCAAAATTTCTATTGCCTGTGGGATTTGGAATTGGGCAACTTATTAGCTGGGACGCAAATGTGAGATTGTTAACGGTAGTCCCGCTTTGCTTGAATCGGCAGCGGCTGCCCGGATCATGGCCCGTTCAGGCTCTTTCGTTGATCCGCGGCATCAGGCGGCCACTCTTTGAAACGCGAATGTTTGGATCACGTTATCATTCTAGGGCGCCCTCTACTGCATCACCCGTGCCATCGAATCGATCAGAGGAATCGATCAGATCGAATGGTTCAATTTGATCTTCATGGCGACCCGTTCGTGCCTTACGAGACAATACTACCGAGGTCTCGTACCTACAGTTCCGTGTAGGCGCAACGCCCTGGCGTTGTGAAACCACCGATTCCAAGACCAACTCTCGCAGTTTCTACGTGTCCAGTTCGGGCCTTGGGCCGGCACGAGACTGAGCAAAAGGGTAGCCGAGTTAGGCAAGCTCCGCGCGCTATGGGTTCAACGCTCCAAGCAAAAGAAGAACATGAGCCAATCAGAACTCCCCAAAGGAATGGAATCAGGTCGTATGTCGTCAACGCACCATTTGGCATGTTTCAGGCCCTATCGTTTCAACTGATCGATTCGCCGGAACTCGCGATGGCTACCTCGGCGGAAACGAGCACGCTTCGAACTGATGACCAGCGACGGCATCTTGAGAGGGTCAATCGGCGATTGTTGAGCGCGCTCAGCAAACGAAGCGGCGGTTGAATGCTTAGGTGACATTCCACACGCAACCGTCGATTACTCCCCTCCAATCTTCGAGCAAGATACAGACTCTGACTAATCAAGGCCCCAAAGCCTATTCGCGATGCACTTCTAATATCCTCTCTTGGTTGCGTAAGTCCATCGGTAGACCCCAGTCCCACTACTGTGAATCCAACCCTAGTTCGGCCAATGGCAGTCACTTGGGCTTTGGCGGTCGCCCCTAGCATGGCGTCCTTTTTCACTGCGTCGATAGCAACTAATCCCACGGACAGTAATACGCTCGGAGGCAAATAGGCGGACGCGGCCGGCTCATCCTCGCGTTTCGTATTGCTAGAACGGGCCGGGCGCGAACCTCAGTAATTTGGAGGTGCTGAAGGGGCTACGGGTGCGGCGGCTTGGGGAGTCTGCGAAGGAGCTTCGACGGACACTTGGTGCTTAAGCGGCCCTCCTGCGAATGGCTTTGAGCCCAGACAAGTTGGCAGTTTTCTGGGCTTCCCAGAGGTCCACCGCCATTTGAAGGTTCAGCCATAGCTCGGGTGTAGTACCGAATACCTTGGACAATCGTAGAGCAGTATCAGCGGACACCCCGCGCTTACCCCTCACAATCGTGTTGAGTCTTTGCAGGGGGATTCCAAGCCGCTTGGCCAGCTCTACTTGGGTGATTCCCATCTCCTCGATGGTGTCCTGAATGAGAACGCCTGGATGCGTGGGTGGTCGGTTCTTCGGGATCATGGCGATATACTGGGTATTGGGTATTAGGTATTGGGTATCGGCGGGGAAATTACTGTGAGATTCAATATGGCATGTTCAATGATAGTCGATGATCTCGATCTCCTCTGCTTGGCCGTTCCAAGTGAAGATGATGCGATACTGATCGTTGATTCGAATGCTCCATTTGCCGGCTAAGTCTCTCGACAGAGGTTCAAGTCGGTACTTACACGGCAAGCGTGCAAGACCTAGCGATGCTCGCCTACTCTACGTGGTTCGATTTCAGGGACTTCGCGACAGCAGTGCGATGCCTCCGCTGCAGACCCGATGTCCGCGACTCGGTCGTTACTCCTCCGAGTGATTTCACCTGTCTGGCTCGCTGTCGAAAAGATCAGCATAGCGCTCAGTGGGGACCCACAAACGACGAAACCCGCCTTTCATGGGCGGGTTTCCTTTGCGTCCCCAACGACATTCGAACACAGTCGAAAACCGACGAAATGCCACCAAATGCCGCGACCCCGGTGGCCGATACGGGAGGATCGGGCGATTTGGAGGGTTTTGGCGTGACCAAGGGACGCGAAGTGGGGACGCCTGGAGTCGCGTCGAACCCACGCGAAGCAACTGCGCGAGCATTGACCGAGGCTGTCATGTCGGCCTTGGGTTCAGGTGATCTTGTGGCGGTACTTGCTGCAACGAGGGCCTTGGAGGCGTTTGTGCAAACGCTGGTAATCTGGAACGGCAGAAAGTGACAGACCTTCGCACTGAACGTGACCGAGGCATGAAGAGTGGGTAAGCGTCGAGTAACTCAGTGCATAATGGATCTGGAGACAGGTGCGCCGTAGCTGTCCTGAACAGCGGGCCGCTATGCGCCGACGAGAGCCCCACCCGTCTGGCATCTGTCGTCGTGGTCAATAGCGAACCAAGTCGCAGGCGTGTTCAGGCTGTGGCCGCCTGCCAGCGCAGATCGCCCTTTTGCGCCGACGACTCTCGCACCATTATGCCCGCGTGATTCCAGCTCCCCCAGCCAACGATCCGCAGCTTTTGGTCACGCACACCAAGGAACCCGTTCAACCGGTTCGCCTGTATTACTCGATTCCTAGCAAGCCGGTTATCACGCACGCCCTTGCTGCTTTGCGGTGCATGGCTCAGGAACCGGGCGGACGCGTGTGGGAGTGGCTGTACCAGTATGAGGCGGCTGCCATTACGTTTGGGGTGCCCTACGCTGAAGTGCCTGACGAAGTCCAGCCCCTCATCATCGGCAGGGTGAAATTCCCGGATCCGAAGCGGTTGGTCATCGAGGTTCGGTCCATCCAGCGCGCCATTGAGGCTGCCAAGTTCTTTGGTCCGATATTGGGTGATCGAGTCGTGCTGCGACGAGCACGCCTGATCAATCGGTGGTTCGCAGGCAGTGAAGCCTCAGGAGGACTGGACCGTCTGGATCGGCTTCTCGACGCCAATGTGGTGGTCATCGATCCTGCCAAAACGGAGGCAGAACTTGACCGTTTGATGGCTAAATTCAGCACCAAACGCGAAAAACGTGCGGCAGGGGAAGCATACCACGAAGCTCGGCGGCGTGAGGATGTTCCCCTGGTGGAGGACTTCCCTTTGGCGCCGGAGGAGGAGACCCCGGAGTTTCGTGACCTCAACATGACGCTGATGTTTCGGGCCATTCATGCGTGGGAGCATTGGCGCGGGAACAAGGATCTCACGCTCGGCGATATCATTCACAGAACCATTGAAGACGGCTTCGCCAAGGGAGCATTCGACGATATTCCGTTACCTGTCGTTCAGGATGACTGAACCCAACATCGTGCGGAGAACTACATGATGAGCACGCCAACAGGTACCTCCATTCCGTCCGAATTCGCTGGGTGGTGGCGCATCACCGAAACAGAGACATGGTCCAGCAAATCTTTAGATATGCTAGGATCTGCACTCATCTCATTCACTGGCTACGAGTACGACCAGATGTCGGGTACGGGCTCCGCCAGTCTTGGCAAAGACGGACGTCTACGCGGGCGTATCAAAATCAACGACGGAGACTCGAGCACATTCATGGCTGAAAGAACCACGGCACCAAAGAGCCCTATCCCCGACCCGCCCAGCTACCGCGACAAGTGGCGACGATGACATCAGCGCTTCCGGCACCCGGTCCAATGAACGAAGAGCAACGCGCTGCTGTTTCTCGTTACCTTCAGACAGGTGACACCGAAACTTCCGACACGTTTCTTTGGCCCGGCAACAACTTCGTTGACAAGGAGACCAACGCCCACACGGCACTTCGGCAGGCCCTGATCGACGAGGTGCAGCGACGTGCTCAAGGTGCAGTGCTGCCCGAGATCCCACCACAGCGCGAGCTGGTTCAGATGACTCGTTGCCGTGTGGAGCCGATGGTTCGCGGGCTGTTCCCGAAAGCCGAACAGGACACGATCCTGAAGTTGCTCGAGGGTTCGGTGGTGTTTCTGACCACTGCAAACATCAACCGAGTTCTCGAGGACGAGAGCTTTCACCACTGCGCTTGGATGTTGGCCAACGCGTACCTGACCAGCACGGGAGCAGAACCGCTTGGCGGCTCGATACAGTCATTGCTGGGCTTGAGCCAAGAAACGACCTGCTATGTCACCGCCAAGTACCTCGAGGGTCGCGGCAAGTTCGACGACTTCCTAGTCCACGAAGCCGCCCACGTCTTTCACAACTACAAGCGTGAATTCGTTGGGCTACGTCACACCCGAACGAAGGAATGGCTCCTGCCGATTGATTTCCGCAAGCGGGAGCTGTTTGCCTATTGTTGCGAGGCCTACTCCCGCATCGTCGAACAGGGCAAGTCTCCAAAAGACCGTACCGCACTGTTCGAGGAGTACGTGCGAGATCCGTACAAGATAGATGGCCTAGACGTCAAAGAGCACATTGACATCCTTAAGGACGCCGTGGCGACAAAGAATGGCTGGAAGCGTATTCTGGCCAGGTGCGCGCCGGTACCCCCCGCCACAAGATCCGAAGCGGGCATTGCGACCTAGACGCCTATGCTAGCCCGTGATTCTCGATCTGATGGGCGATCACGAATTCGCTAACCTGGAACGCCTCAGCAAGTCGCTCCGGCTGTTCCCATGTGCGATCGTCCGACATGCGGCTCGCCAGCGCTGCGGCCGGCGCAAGTAACTCTGCGGCAAAGGCGCGCGAGGCCGACTGCTGCCAGTCATTGCCTCTGGTCAGCAGACGAATGTTTGCTTCGCCACGAGTCACGAACTGCCAGTGGTGAAGCGCGCGTGCTAGAAGAAACCGCTTCGAAAGGTCCGTTCGTTTTGTGGCGGCAAGTACGCACCGGCTGTTTCGTTCGACGACAGCGTCGATGGAACGTTGTTCATTCGCAGGGAGCCAACTTTCCTCGGGCGTCCCGACAAGGTTCTTGATCACGGACTCGAGATCAAGAACCGGTTCTTCGGGACTTAGTCCGAGCGTCTGTCGAACCCTTGCGGCCCGCCGATAGCCGGCGAGGTACGGTCGGGGATCATACGTCGAATTCGTCTCATCAAGAACGTAGTGATGAGGAGATGCTTGAACCTCTTTGAGGAGCAATCGTGCAAGTTCCAGATCCTCAACCAGTCGTTCGTCGGTTGATGCTGCCAAAATGTCACGAACCACGTGCTCAGGCATGGCCACACTTCCCGATAAGAGCTCAATTGTGTGTTCGGTCAGATGCGCGGAATATGGATCAAGCCCAAGCGCGGCCAATCGCGCACAAAGCGTGCTCTCAGAACGGTTTGATTCCTGAATTGCAGCCCAGTCAGCGTTCATCTCTGAAATCGCATCGGTATTGAGGCATGTCGTTCGCTCGAGCACGGATTCAACGAATCGTGCAAGCCCTTCTTCCGCATCAGCCCGGCTGATACGAGCAGAGCCATCCTCAATGAACCTTCCGGGAGTCGTTACGTCAGGGGGGTCGGCAACCCAACGTAGTACGACCCCATCGTCTTCTCGAAGTATCGAAAGGTCCGGATACGCGTGTCCCTCGCGAGCAAGCATCATGTTATGCCGTTGGAGCCATTCGCGATCAGCAATCCGACTGACATGCGCGCCACGAAGTGCGCTGACGTTTCTGATGCCTTCATGCAACAGGCTCCACCAATTCCGCACGACCCAACGCGCAAGCGGAAATACCGAACCGTAAACACCCGATCGGATCGAGTGTGCAGTTTTGCTGAAGAAGTTGCTGATTGCCTGGCCCTCTACTTGGATCTCAAGTCGTGCCCAGGTCGTCGAGAGTTCGGGAGTACACACGCGTGGGGCCTCTTCCCACTCGACACCAAACTGTAGCGCCGTCATTACCCTTCCTCCTCCGTTAATCTACCATCTCGACATGTCGGGAGTTCGATCAGAGTGACGGGCCACCCCTTGTATTCTCCCTTGGCTTGGTTCGTGAGCCGCGCAACATGTGGCTGCCCCTCTATCCAGCCCCAAACGTAGTAGGGATATTCACCGACAAAGTCAGCGCTCACGCATCGATTTCGTATTGCCTGGCGCAGACCATACTCTGCTTGCTCGCGAGTTATCGTCGGGTTGCAACGAGACGCATCAGAGCGGAGCGCTGGCACTAAGTCATAACTACCATCAACCGCTCGAGCTTTGTGTTCTCCGCTGCCAACGTAGCGAACTCGCTGCGCAAGAGAGTCTGGAGGGAGAACGCCAGCGGGCCAATTCTCCACCAATCCACTCCCCTTGGATTGACGTCGATAACGGTGAACCTGCTTCACTCCAACACTCTAGCGCCAGTTGCTTGAGCAGCAACAGTCGCATTCGCTAACGACTGTCTAGATCTTGCTTCTCTTGCCCCATCAAACACGCGTGCCTCAGTCTGCAATTGGGAGCAAACCCAGGACATGGCCACTGGGCCGACACGTAGCAGGCAGGCGGGACTTGTTGGATACGAGCGTTGCTTGCTTCGGCTTTGCCATCGCAGAGGCAGGCATGAACGGATCTTACCATCGCGAGCACGCTCGTGTTCGCTGAGTCCTAGTGTTCGCCGTCGCGCTCGTGCTTATCACTTGCTGTCGACGCTTGTCTGACGTGCTTTGCCCACTCGACGGGACCTCCGGGAGTTCCAACTCACTTGGCCATCCCACCCGAAAACACTTCGGCACCTGGGTCAGTGCTCAAGTCCCGTCAGAATCAGTGCCCAAGCGGTATTGCAATACGCATCCGGGAAACGCCAACTGCAGAATCGAATTGATTCGAGAGACCACTGCAATGCATCTGGCAGATGGCACCTGGATCGACACCTGTCAAACTCTTTTGGTTGAGGGTAATACGGTATATTCTCGCGAAGAGGACTCTTACGATCGTGTGGTATCACAGCATCCATTCAAGGCGCGCAATCCGCTGACCAATGGGGACGATTCTGTTGAGTGCCAGATCAAAGTTGGAGCATCTTCTCTACTGTTTTGTGGACCGTCCCGAACGTGCTCTGCGCCCTCCCCAACGAGTACTCCACCCATTGGCGCCGTCTTGAGGGACGATTTCGTCAGCAAGCGGCGTCAAGATTGAAGCATTTTTTCCACTGCTTTCTGATGCCCCCCTACGAGTATGGCGTCCCCAACGAGATTCGAAGACGGGCCAGCAGGCCCACTCGATGAGGGTTCGAGGGATTTTGAAGGGGGTTCGGCGATGGCGACCCCCTCAGAAGTCAACCCATCATTTGGCATGTTTCAGGCCCGATCTTTTCAACTGATCGATTCGCCTGACCTCGCCATGGCTGCTTTGGCGGAGACGAGCAGACTCCGAACTGACGAACTGAAACAGCATCTTGCAAGAGTCAATCGGCGGCTCGCAAACGCGCTCAAGAACGATATCTTCTAGCGCAAGGTCGCACTTTGGTTGGCATATCGGGCGGCGGTGTCTTGTGTAACATGTGTTCGTTAGAATATTCTTCTCCACACTCGCATTGTTTCACACAAACCACGACAAAATCTGTACTCGTAGTCGGTTGGTTTCGCTGACGAAATCAGACAGCGGAGCATCGCGTCGGAGATCGCCGCAGATACATTGCGTCGGTCCCCGCCGATTCGACATTTGCGCACGCCAAGTTCATGTCTCGCCGGCTAGCTTGTACTTGCGCAAGTTCGGCGGTATTTTCCTCGGACCGTTCATCAAATATGACAAAGCTTGGAAGACATCTGGCTCGGGCCCATAGATGCGTCCTAGTCGTCCTTCAACTTGTCTGGGAGGGTCACTGCCACATATAGTCATCACGTTTGGATATAGCATCTTACTTTTGAGTCGTTCGACCGTAATATCACAACATATGCGCCAAGCCGACGCAACGACCTGTTTCTCTCCAAACGTAAGTTCACCCGACCTCGCATATTCGAACGCGGGCTCCTCTCTCCATTCAAATCGCACGACCGTGTCCACATCCTCTCGGGTCTTAGGAATGAGTTCACTGCGAACTTTGATCATCCACCAAGAAGCGACGGGCAACTGGCAAGTTCGGTGGGTAAAGTACTCTCTATCATCCGCGTGTTTTCCGGCCACGAAATTCTTGGGGAGATGTCCCGTAGAAATGTTGTACTTGGAACATACTGCTGAAACTACATCTGACTCTTGCTCACTTCCCAACGCACCACACATTATGCCCGTCAATTTTGTGTCTAGAAGCAGCACCTTTCCAGTAATCTCAGCGCGCCCCAAGTCATCGTCTACTTCTACTCCAGCCTGTGGACGAGCAAACGCTTGGGCCAACACTCTAAACGATGTATCCATCGCTCGAATATCGGCGACAAAAGCAGATGTGCTGGCGCGGTAGCGTTCTTCATTGAATTTCGGCTCATTTTGATCGGCTGCTTTACGCGGAAGATCCTTGGAAATATACCAGAAGAGAACTCCAAATATTGCCAATCCTGAACACACTAGACACAGCCCGACAATGCAACCATTACGATTTGATGAACTTGATTCGCGAAGATTGGATGCGCCATCGCTATGATGTGACCGCGGTTCAATCGAATCACTGCTCGCGGGTGGCTGGTATTCCATTACGACGCCGAGTAGGATACTCGCGATACGAATCCGCTGCAACCCCACCACTTCGGCGATCTTTTGGAGATTCCGCGCGTGACACCTCGTTTGGTGCAAATATCTGATCGAGCGTAATTTGCGTGTCTTGATGTGCTATCGGCTGCCCTCCTTGAGTGGCAGCATATGAACCTCTACCTCCAATTTCTCCTATTCACCATTGCCGGATGGGTCAACCGTCACCAGCAGGCGGTGATCGAATACCTGCAGGCCGAGAATCAAGCACTGCGCGAGCAACTTGGCAACAAGCGCATTCGGTGGACCGATGCCCAACGTCGCCGACTTGCCGAAAAGGCTAAGGCCATTGGCCGATCGGCGCTTCACCAACTTGGCACCGTCGTGACGCCCGACACGCTTCTGCGCTGGTATCGAAACCTGATTGCGGCCAAGTATGACGGTTCGAAGAACCGTGGCCCGGGACGGCCGCCAACGAAGCTGGATATTGTCAACCTTGTCGTCCGCATGGCGAAAGAAAACCCAACCTGGGGCTACACGCGGCTCCGCGGAGCACTGCACAATCTCGGCCACGATGTCGCGCGTAACACCGTCAAGAACACACTTCTTGCTCACGGACTCGAACCCGCTCCCGAACGCGGGCGTCACACCAGTTGGAGCACGTTCATCAAGTCTCATCTTGGAGCAATTGCAGGAGCTGACTTCTTCACCGTGGAGGTATTGCGTGGTTTCGGGCTGGTTCGTTACTACGTATTCTTCGTCATCGATATCGCAACCCGACGGGTACATATCGCAGGGCTCACCAGTCAGCCAAGCGAAGCTTGGATGAAGCAGATCGCGCGCAATCTGACCGACAGCGTTGATGGGTTTCTGAAGGACATTCGGCACCTCATCCTTGATCGCGACCCGCTCTACACGCGCGTGTTTCGCGGAATGCTCAAGGACGCTGGTGTGAAAGTTGTGCGACTGCCGGCACGAAGCCCCGACTTGAATTCTTACGCGGAAAGATGGATCCGGAGCCTACGGTCAGAGTGCTTGTC
>PMCK01000255.1:0-2134 GCA_003154095.1 Myxococcales bacterium
GATCTCGAGACCTTCCGACGCGAACCGCTGACGAGCAGCGGCATCGACGTTTGGGTCAAACGCACCAGGAACCTGGTTGTCAATGATTGGTACATGACGGATGACTACCACCACGATCACGGTGAGGGAGCCGACTTCTATTCCGTGGGCAAGTCTCGAGGGTGCGGCGGTCTTGGCATCTGGTCGAATGACAAACTCTACGTTTCGCGCAATTTTTCTAGCTCTCGCGTACTAGCTAGCGGACCGCTGCGCCTCGTATTCGAACTGAGTTACGCGCCATTCGACGCAGGCGGCATTGGGGTTTCAGAAACGAAACGGGTCACGCTCGATGCGGGGAAAAATTTCGAAAAGTACGAGAGCACATTCAAGTCCAATGGAAACGACCCCAGCCTGTCGGTAGGAATTGGGATTGCAAAGCACAAGGGAGGCGCAGTCCAAGTCGATCCCAATGCCCAATGGATGCGCACCTGGGAGCCCCTATCCGAAAAGGACGGCAATTTGGGTTGTGCAGTCGTTTTGCCCCCGAATACCCACGCGACACCCAAGCAATCCGACAGCGACTACCTGCTGGTAGCGGATAAAGCCCAAGGCAAAACGCTCGTGTACTACGCCGGCAATGGCTGGGACAAGAGTGGGGATTTTTCGGATGCCGCGGCCTTTACGGCGAAGGTTCAGAGCTTTGCGCGGGAGTTAGCTAGCCCCGCGCAATTATCGCTGTCGGCGGCCGCAGGGGCCAAGCCCTGGTCCACTCGCGCTTGCGAAACCATGATTACTCGAAGCCCCGATGTTCTCAGGGGCCATTGGGCCTACGACAATGGCTTCGTCTTGATGGGTTGCCAGCGCGTTGCCCAGAAGAACAATTACCCGAGGTTCGAGGAGTTCGTGAAGCGAACCGTGAGTGACCTCATCAACCTCGACGGTTCGATCAAAGGCTATGCTCTCGAAGAGTACAATCTCGACAATCTCAACATGGGAAAAGTCCTCTTTTCCGTGCTGCAAGATACAAAAGATCCGGGCGAAAGGCACCGGTTCGAACAGGCATTGCGACTACTTCGCTCGCAAATCAAGACTCAACCCCGCACCCAAGAGCGCGGCTTCTGGCATAAGCAAATCTACCCGCACCAAATGTGGCTAGACGGCGCGTATATGGCCGGCCCCTTTCTGGCCAAGTATGCGCTCGTATTCAATGAACCTGCTCTATTCGACGAAGTTGCTCAGGAGCTGATCGTTTTGGAGCGGCACACCCGTGATCCGAAAACCGGGCTCTTGTACCACGGCTGGGATGAGAGTCGTGCGCAGCGTTGGGCCAACACCGAGACCGGAACGTCACCGAGCTTCTGGGGTCGCGCCATCGGTTGGTACGCGATGGCCCTGGTCGACGTCATCGAGCTCATGCCCAGCGCACATCCGCGGCGTGCGGCGCTCATAACAATTCTCAATCGCCTAGCAACTGCGATTGCAGCGACGCAGGACGCAGAGGCGAGCGTTTGGTGGCAAGTGCTCGATGCCCCGAAACGCGACAAGAACTATCTCGAGGCATCGGCATCCGCCATGTTCGTTTACGCGCTGTCCAAAGGCGTCCACAACGGATGGCTCGATTCGGGCAGGTTTGCTCCCATCGCGGAGCGAGGTTATCGGGGCATTTTAGAGAAGTTCGTCGAGGTGGACGAGAGTGGTGGCCTCAATCTCAAAAACGTGTGCAAGGTTGCGGGTCTCGGGGGCACGCCGTATCGAGACGGCACATACCAGTACTACACAAGCACGGAGGTGGTGGCCAATGATCCCAAGGGTGTCGGCGCCTTCATCGTCGCGAGCCTCGAGCGAGAGTAGGGGACTTTCACTATGTCAACCGAGCTATTCAATCTAACAGGCAAGACGGCGCTGGTCACTGGTGCAACCCATGGCATCGGTATGGCGATTGCCAAAGGGTTCGCCCGGGCGGGCGCAAAGATCTGTGTAAACGACATCTCGGAGGAAAAGCTTGCCCTTGCAGCCACGGACTACGGCAAATCCGGGATCAATGCCTATACATTGAAGTTCGATGTAACCAGCGAATCGGACGTTGATCGCGGCATCACTCAGATCGAACGTGACGTGGGACCTATCGATATTTTGGTCAACAATGCCGGCATCA
>PMCK01000255.1:2146-4200 GCA_003154095.1 Myxococcales bacterium
TCATCAACATGTGCTCGATGATGAGTATTTACGGTAGAAATTCTGTCAGCGCTTATGCTTCCGCCAAGGGGGGCCTGAAACTACTCACCCAGTGCATGTGCTGTGAGTGGGCCAAATACAATATCCAGGTCAATGGCCTCGGCCCCGGCTACATTGCCACCGCACAGACGGCACCGATTAGAACCGAGGGCCATCCATTCAACAATCTAATCATGACACGCACACCCGCAGGTCGATGGGGAGAGCCCGAAGATCTCGTGGGCGCTGCGTTGCTATTGGCATCAAGGGCTGGCGACTACATCAATGGTCAAATTCTATTTGTCGACGGCGGAATTCTCGCCAACTTCGGCTATGTCGAGGGCGAGAATCTAACGTAAGCTACGAACGGGAATCAACATGACACTCGATACTCAACTGATATTTTCTGACACGGCGTCCCATCTGGGTCGTGCTGTAGCAGTTTCCCCGAAGAACAGCGCGCTCGCACACCTGTGCTACGCTCGCATCCGCCTGAGCGCGGAACTTCCGAAAGTCGCTTTCGCGACTGAAGAACGCGAAACTGCGCTCATGTGCATGGGCGGCACTTGCCGAGTTACCGTCACGGGCACCGCGTACGATCTTGACACCTTCGATGCGATCTACATCCCCAGGGGTTCGTCCGTGGAAGTCACAACGTCGAGTGACGTGGACATCGCCGAATGCGCGGCGGACGTAACCGGCGACTACCCATTGCAAGTCATTCGCTACTCAGAGGTGGCCAAGAATCCGACGCTCAAATTTACAGCCGGTGGTCCGTCTACGACGCGGCAAGTAAATATCGTCATCGGCAAAAACGTCCAGGCCGGTCGTATTCTCGCTGGCTTTACCCGCTCACAGCCAGGAAACTGGACGAGCTGGCCACCCCACGAACACACGAAACTGCTGGAAGAGCTTTACGTATATTTCGACATGCCGGAACCCGGCTTCGGCATTCAGCTCGTTTACACCCAGCCCGAGAAGCCTGAGTTCGTAAGCCTCGTGCATGACGGGGATGCCGTGTTGATGCCGGCCGGCTATCACCCGAACGTCGCTGCCCCCGGTCACAGTATCAACTTCATCTGGATGATGGCCGCGCACCGAGAGGTCGAGGATCGGCTTTTTGGAGTCGTGAACGTTCAGCCAGGATTCGATCAATCGGGCTCAGGACTGGAAGCTAGTCGCGAATAGACGCTCGAATTACCGTGTCACTGGAACCTATGCTAATTCTCTTTTCGGCCGTTTCTGCGCGGGTGTTGCGTTGTTGGGCTTTTTTTTGAGCTATTTGGCGGTTCGACCGCGTCTTTGTTCCGAGTAACCTCCTGCGAGGGATGCAAGCGCGCGAGGAGATACCCATGACGTCACCGATTCGAATTTCCACAACTGCTCTGCTCACGTTAGTCGCTGCTTGGTTCGGCGTAACGTCTTGCAGCAATTCGAATCCACCGTCGATCACGTACAAGCAAGAATTCTCGATCTACGATGGTGGAGACGTCGACAGCGGCTCAGCGCCAACATGTACTGACCAAGTGACCGATGCGGGCCCCAAGCCGTATGCTTGCTCTCCCAATTGGCTTTGTTCGCACCCGTTGGCTGGCGTTACGCTGGCGCAAGAGGCAGTTGCCAAGGGCGTTGCCTGTGTGCCGTCAGACCAACAGGTAGCCTACAAAACATGCGGGCCCTTAAATGTGGGTTACAAGTCAGAGACTTGCTCCGGCGGCGTCTACGCGGAGCAATCGGATTGCAGTTTCGACCCAGCTTGTGATTTTAGCTGCTTCAAGTTACCAGACCCGGCCGATCCCGCTATTGCCGCCTGTCCAACGACTGCGCCCACACATGGAACGGCCTGCACCTTGCCGCCGTGCGTCGTATGCGGCGGAACTGCAAAAGGACAAACTACAGGTTACCTAGATTCGAAGCGTAGTGCCAAGATTGGCTTCTGCGTGTGCGTGCCGGCAACGGCAAACACAACTCAGAAATGGTCCTGTGCCACAGGTGGAACGATTTGGCCCTGCCCCGGCAACAACGGTTGCTAATTT
>PMCK01000255.1:4236-10843 GCA_003154095.1 Myxococcales bacterium
TTCGAGAACCACAAGGACGACCGCACTTGCGGCGCGGGCGACCCGAAACTGATGAAAGCGGACGGGATCACCAGTATAGAACCAAATTGGCCTGACACCGTGTGCATGGAGTTGAAAGCGAAGAACGCGTTTCCTGACGAACACAATCTAGACACGGAAGTACAGGATGCGCTGACTTCCTGCAGGAACAAGGGCCCAGTCAAGTTGGTACTTGGCGACAACCCGGCCAACAATTCTTTTGTCACGGGGCACTTGAATATCATCGATGTAGTGCTGTGGGTGGACGCGGGCGTTACACTCTATGCCTCGCGTGACCCAGGCGCCTATCAGAACACGGGTAATTGCGGTGTTCTCGGCATCAATGATTCCTCGGCTTGCCTCGACTATATCACCGTCAACAGCACCCCGGTCGGTACGGGTCAGACGCCGTTCCTCGCGCCCGCAATCATTGGCGACGGCACCATCGACGGTCAAGGCGGTGAGCCCCTCGTGGGTCATGACTACTCCTGGTGGCAGATGTCAGGCGCTCTGCGGGACGTCGACGGGAGCATCGGCAATCCCACGCTCATCAACTTGGGGAGCAACACAACGCGGTTCTGGATGTATCGGATCACGCTGCATAATTCACCGAAGTTTCATGTCAAAGTGAGTTCAGCGCCTAGCCGCCCCGCTCAAGACTCGACCTGCGACTCGCCTGGCAAGGGATTCCTTATTTGGGGCGTCACGATTTTAACTCCGTCCAATTGGTACAATAGCCAGGGTATCTTGATGAACCCGCAGTTTTCCCGCAATTCGGACGGCATCGACCCGGGCGCGAACGATGACTCCGCTTGCGGCGTCATCGCGTGCAGCACGATTAGCACCGGGGACGACCATATCGCCATCAAGGGCGGGCACTCGGTGACCGATCTCATCATTGCCCACAATCACTTTGGCACCGGTCACGGCATGTCGATCGGCAGCGAGACTTACGGGGATGCCACCGACTCGAGCGGCGCAAAGATTCCCTCTGTCTCGAATGTCGAAGTCTATGACTTGACGATCGATGCAGATTCTCGCTGGGTGGGTAACCGCGTAACCGGGGCTGATTTCAACGGCATTCGCATCAAGACGGACACCAGCCGCGGCGGCCATGTCACGGGCATCAGTTATCACGACATTTGCATGCGCGACATCACCAACTCAATCTTGATAAGCACCGCTTACAACCCGCTGTTTGCCGGGAACTACCTGCCGGATTTTGGAGAACTCAATTTCCAGAATATTCACGGTGTCACCTGTATGGCGCAGACTCAGACGATCGTCTCGATCAATGGGTTCAACGTGGACCACCCGACTGGCCCCGTCACGCTCGACAACGTCATATTTGACAATATTGGGCCAGAGTCCACGTGGGCGACCTTCTCCAACATTACTTTAGGCCCCGGCAACGTGAACTTCACGCCGAGTGGCTTGGGAGTGACGGTAGATAACCAAATCGTACACGGTGGCACGAACGATGCGGGTGTTCCCAATGACGAGCCTCGCAAGTGTAGATTCCCGACGCTTCCCCAACCCAAAGGAAAGCCCCTGGACTGGGTCTGGAGCCAACCACAATGACAACCTTACCAAGAGCCACGTTGGTCGTGCTGCTTGCCCCACTTCTCGGTGGCCTGGGTTCAGCTGCCGGTTGCGCCAGCAAGCTTAGTCCACGCGATGGCACTTGCGAGGTAGTAAGCGACCTCTCATTGCTCAACTGTGAAGTGGACGCGTACGACGCCACCATCAATGAATTGGCCAATGCGCCCAAGCTCGTCGGCTATGCCTGCAAAGGCTCGGTGCGGCCCGACGACGGCGCTATCATGGTCGAGGGCGTTCCGCAGGGCCGTGTCTGTTCCGACCGCGGGCCAGTCGGTGACAGCGGTCAGCACGGCTATTGCTGTACGGGTGCCGATACGAAATGCGCTTATGATCCAACGGGTGACTACTGTCCCAAGGATCCCTCAGGGGAGACAATCAGGAGTGGCTTTGAATGCCAAGGGTCAATGCGGCCCGAAATGTACAACCCGTCCATCTTTTGCGATCAAGCGGTGACGGGGGACGGCCTTTACCATTATTGCTGTGCTGACACACGGTTGCCCTGGGGTTGCAGGCCGAGCAACGGTTGTTCGAAGGACTTAGCGGCCTGGAACTGCGACAAAGACATCGTGCCAAGGTCGCAAGAGCTCACGGTCAGTAAGAGCCGCGCCGATACTTACTATATGACCTGCGCAACACCGAAGCCGAATGGCGACGGGACGCAGAACTACTGCTGCTATACACCCAGCGTCATTCCAGACGGTGGCACGTGCGTTGAACACACGAGTGTGCCCGGATGCGCTACCGGCAGGTTTGGATTTGCCTGCACCGGGCCGGAGTCACCCACTGAAGACTATCCACCAATGGTTTGTCCGGATCCAGGGATCCCCGGCAAAACTATGCCGCTAGATCCGACCACGCCGCAATATCCGGCAACGCTCTATTGCTGCGACTTCGTCAACTAAAGAACCTTTATTTCGAGTCCAAAAACCATGGTTGCATTGAGCCAATTGACGTTTGAAAGTCCATTTTTATGACCCTTTCCCGTGGCCGGACAACGTCCTCTAGTGTCAGTGCATTCTCTAGTAATTCTACCCAAAAGCACCGAGGGACGATGCAACGGCCGATACCCAGTTCAAGTAATATTCTCGTATCTACCGCAGTCACTCTGGCCATTGTCGGGGCTACTCAGCTCGCGCTAGCGCAGACCGCTGCGCCCAAGCAGCAAGAGGGTAATAGCGAAACTTCGTCCGAGCCGGCACGCGAACCAGGTTCTGGAACTGAACAGCCAGCAACATCCTCGCCAACCGAGGGTGCATCATCCGCAGCGGCTCCTGTCGGTGCCGCAACACTTCCCCCGGCACTCCCGCCGCCAGCACCTGTCGTCATGCCGGTCGCACCACCGCCTCCGGCGCCGCTGGCCCTTGAGGCCGACGAAGCCCCCGAGACGAGCTCCTGGTTCGCTCGAACACCGATCTCCGCGACTATCGGCAAAGGGCCCAAACGGTTAATGCTGACGCTCTACGGCTTCGTGGATGCCAGCGTGATCCACGATTCGACGCGCAGTTACGACGAAACAATGGGGCCGACTCTCGTGGCTCGCCACGATACGTATGCCGGGCGCGCCGGGCGAACCCAATTCACGCCGCGCGGAACGCGGCTTGGGCTGATGTTGCAGATGCCCGAAGTCGCTGGCGTGCGCACGTCAGGTGTCATCACGTATGGCATCGGCCCTCAGCCAAGCGATCCCCCTACCACTCTTGAGGCACGTTACTACGACAGTCCAACGCTTGGCCTATATCAAGCCTACTTGAATCTCCAGAATGATTATGTCGACGTGCTAGCGGGGCTTAGCTACGGACTGTTTGGTTGGCAAAACTATTACTACCCCTGTTCGGTCGAGTTCTTTGGGCTACCCAATCAGACATTTTCACGTACAACGCAAGTGAGGCTTACGCACATGTTTGGCGATCCGACGGGGCCAGTGAGCGTCGAAGCTGCTGTTGCTGCAATGCGCCCCGTGCAACGAGACTCCGAGATTCCAGATACCAACGCCGGTTTGCGAATAGCAATCAACGGTTGGAAAGGGATTTCGACACCGGGAAGCTCCAAGACGATGGCCTTGCCACTGTCCGTAGGTTTTTCCGGTGTGATGCGTCAATTCAAGGTCGATGCGTTCGCTCCACCGCCAGCCCAAAGCTCCAACAATATTAGGGGTTGGGGGCTGTCGCTCGATGCATTCCTGCCTATCATCCCGGCCAAGAATGATTACGACCGAGGAAACCGGCTCACCTTGACGGGTTCGTTCGTGAAAGGCACTGGCATTGGCGATCTCGTCAACGCCAAGGGCGGCGCGATTTTTCCGACGTTGCCCAACCCTGCTCTGCAGCAGCCACCACCCGTTTACACGGGAGATATCGACCCCGGCATAGTGACGTTCGACATACAAAATGGTGTCCTGCACACAATCGATTGGCAGACCCTCATGGCTGGTTTCCAGTACTACCTTCCTCCGACAGGTAGGCTATTCGTTGCCGGGAACGTCACACATGCCTTCTCTAAGAATATTGCCAGTCTGTACCCAGTCGGCGCGACCGAAATTGGCCTTTTGACGTATATCGCCCGTCAATCGACCTACTACGATGCCAACCTGTTCTGGGACGCAACTCCTGCGGTGCGCATTGGGGCTTCTGTCCAATATACGACCATGGAGTATCTCGATGGTCAGAAGCCGCACAATATCCGAGAGATGCTGCAGATCCTGTACGCTTGGGGTGCGGATCCCTTGTATCCTCTGTAAGGACAAAGATCTCGCATAGTTGGTCCCGTGAACGCCGCGGGGCGCAAACTCTTGGAACTGCTATTAGTCAGTCAAAACATCGGGCTCCGGATACACGGGCAGTGGCGACTACAATTCGGTTATCAACTGCGATTCGTACCAAAACAACGACACCCAATGTAACGGTGCGAACGCTGACGGCTTCTGTGCCAAGGAAAACAGTACCGGCGGCACTGGCCTTGTCTTCGATGGTTGCCGCTCCGCCAGCGCCACATCCGCAAAGGCATCGGCCGCCGCACGTAATGCTAACGGCAGCCTGCCTGCCATCACGTCACTCTAGAGGCCTGCTGAGCCGAGATGCCGCGGCAGGCGCTCGATGTCGCTCGTCGGACGAAGGGGCACTTTGGGGGCAACGTAATCCACGAGATGCCATTGCACATCCGCCTCGCTGTGAGTCAACGTCCTGCAACCGCTCGTAGTTGACAGCGCCGAGACCCGTGTTGGGTGTCTCGGCCAGTTTGGCGGGTTCGGTGCTCCCGATCGTTATGGGCTCCAAATCCCGGTTGTTGTATCAATCTGCCAACTCGTAGCGCAAGTCATCGATACCGTGGTGCCGTTGATCGTCAGTGGTTCCCAAATGTAGCGCGAATCCGTGAGATTTCCTGAGTTCCAGCGATCGCCGAGAAACAGGTAGGTTGTCGTGCTGGTGCCGGTCACCGGAAGAATGAACGTGACTTGTGAGTTGCAGGTATTGGTTCCAGCTGGAGCAAAACTCTTCCACGCCCCCCAAGGTCCGGCCATCGATGTTGCCGTTGTGTATTGGTTGTCGTTAGTCGACCAGCCCGTCAGATGCGAACCAAAGGCAAAATAAGTGCTACCGATCTTGGCCACTGCCGGTGATTCATACTGCGGGAGCGTTGCAACCAGCGATGAGACGGTGAGATAGTCGTTGGAGAGTTGGTAGATTTGCAGCTTGGTGTTCGTGCGGTCCTCGCTGAGGAAATAACCGGTGGTCCCATCTTGAAATAGGGTGTCGTCCAGGCTGTCGTGCCCGAGCGGTTTGACGCTGCCCTGATAGGAATAGGAACCGCAAACGCTACTGCATGTCGCTACGCCCGCTTTGCGATCCGTGTAGCTCGAGTTGTCGACATGCATATACATGACGTATTGAGACGTGAGGCTGTTGTAGATGACGTGCGGTCGCTCGTAGTCCCACCGCTCGCGGCTACGCTTCCGCCGGTGCTCGACCCGCGACCGCCCGTATTTGCCCCGCCGGAGGTCATTCCGCCACCGAACGCACCACCCGAACCGGCTTTGGCGCCCGTGCCCGCAGTGTTGCCCGTGCCGCCCACACCGATCGTCGCACCACCCGAACCAATGATGACGCCTGCGCCCGCCGTGTTGGCCGAGCTGCTGCCACCGAGCGCGGAGCCGATCAGGGCGCTCTTACCCGCCGTGGCGTCCGTGCCGCCAGCGTTGACTGAGCCGCCGCCGACCGTACCTCCTGTGCTCACGGAGCCTCCCAGTACGGACTGGCCGCTGCTTCCAATCGGGCCCGATGAACCCCCGCTTCCCGAGCAAGCGAGCCCGGTGAGGCCAAGTGCGCAAAGGAACCCGAACCCATTTTTCGTCGCCAAGTTCATCACTAGTCCTCAGATCCTCGTGCAATCGCAGATGCTAGCCACCCTGGGGCACAGTCAGGACAGCCGTGTTGGTTCTGTCGCGCTGCTCGCCGCCCGAGCCTTCCCGCTGTCAAAAGCTCGCCGCGGGAACGGTGAGAGTCTTGATGTCCGTGTACGCGGACTCGATGCCGGCCGTGGCAATCGTGTTCTGCGCACCGCTGGGATTGCCACCGTGGGCTGGGGCGGATGTCCGCAGTGCCGACCATCGTTTGGATTGGTCATATTGGCCTCGCGGGAGATTGGCGGTTTAGGGTGTCGTCGTGGTGATGGCGATCGAGCCGCCCGTGAGCGAGCCGGAGGTTGCGTTCAACGTGATCGTTCCAGCGGTTGACGTGGACCGAACGATGGCCATCAGCTNNGCGGCATGCGATGTGCCCTTGTAGGAGTCGTGATTTATCGAGTTACCGGCGTCGAGACCCACAAGGGCGCCAGGACCGCTGATCGTAAAGGCAATCGTGTTGCCGGCTTGGGGAACGACGACTCCCTGCGCGTCGACAATGTCCACTTCCACGTACGCCAAATCGCTTCCATCCGCCGTGATCGACGCGCGATCAGCCTTGAGGGCCAACTTCGCCGCTGCTCCGGCTGT
>PMCK01000224.1 GCA_003154095.1 Myxococcales bacterium
GTGCGATCGGACGGCATAGTCGTGATGCCATTGATTGGCGACGTCGCAGTCGTTGGGAAAAAGCCGGAGGTCGTGGCAAGGGAAGTCGAATCCCGCCTGCAACCGTTCGTAACAACGCCAAACGTGGTAATCGTAGTCGAGGAATCGCATGTTCGTATCGTTGCAATTGGCGAGGTCCGTCGCCCCGGAACGATAGTGCTCGACGCTGGGGAAACCGGTCTGCTTCCGGCATTGGCAAACGCTGGTGGGTTAACGGAGTTTGCCAGTGAATCGCGGATCTTCGTTTTGCGTTCGGAACCCAGCGGCATTTTCCGGATTCGATTCCTGTACGAGGACATCATTCGAGGCGTAGGTCGAGCCGCAACGTTTAGACTGCACAGCGGTGACCAGATAGTCGTCGAATAAACTGATTCTGACGCTGATATTCGCCGCGTTTTCGCCCGCGTCCCACTTGTTCTGACCTTTGGCGTCGCGCGAGAAGCGCACTCGAGCAGAGCAAATGGGGCACGAAAGTGCAACTAAACCGTGCAAAACGCGCATAGGTGGAACTTGTCCGCACCGCGAGCTAGGCTCGCTTCGATTCGTGGGCCGCCCCGATGTGCCTAACTTGAGCTGTAGCATGAATTCAATAGTCAACATTGAGTTGTCGGTCGTCGTACCGACTTACCGCGAAGTCGAGACTCTCCCGCATCTGTTGCCACGATTGCTTACAGCCATTCACCAAATGGGGGTGCAAGCGGAAGTACTGATCATGGATGATCAGAGCAACGACGGGTCCGTGGAGTTCGTGGAGCAGTATGGGGCGAAGGAGGTTCGGCTCGTCGTGCGTGACGGCAAGCGCGGGCTGAGTCCGGCAGTCGTCGACGGATTTCGCATGGCACGCGGTAAGTACCTGGTTTGCATCGATGCAGATCTGAGTCACCCGCCTGAGATTATTCCTGCAATGCTTAATAAACTGGCAGCCGGTGCCGATTTCGTCATTGGCTCGCGCTACGTTCCGGGGGGCAGTACGGAGGTTGATTGGGGCCTTTTCCGACGGCTAAATAGTTCCGTTGCAACCTTGCTTGCGCGCCCATTCACCTCGGTCAAAGACCCCATGTCAGGATTCATTGCTCTGACCCGGGAACGATTCGATCTGGCCAAGGACTTGAACCCCGTCGGATACAAGATCGGCCTTGAACTGCTGGTAAAATGTGGATGTGAGCGAGTGGAGGAAGTCCCTATTCATTTTGCCAATCGTGCCGCGGGCGAGAGCAAATTGAATCTGAAGGAACAACTACGCTATATCAAACATCTGCGACGCCTGTTCGTGTTCAAGTACCCGAATTGGTCGTATGTTCTTCAATTTGGCTTCGTGGGTGCGGTCGGCACGGGCGTCAATCTCGGGGTATTGACGTTCATGACGGCTTTCGGCGTGCCGTCCACATTGGCAATAGCCGGAGGCATCGTCGTCAGCCTGTTTACGAATTTCCTGCTCAATCGCCGTTTCACCTTCGGTTATTCTCGGCATCAGGCATTCTGGCCGCAATTGGCCGGTTTTTCCGCCGCATCGGCACTGGGGGCGGTGGTTAACTACATTACCACGCTCATGATTCATCGCAGTGTGCCGGCGATGCCGATCCAAATCGCCGCAGTAATTGGTGTCGGCTTTGGCATGGTGTTCAACTACCTATCGAGTCGNNGGCTTCTTTCGTCATGAGTCCATTCAAGAGTTGTTCAATGAGTAGCAGCGAAGTCACCCGAGCCACCACACCTGAAACCGCATTTTGCGATCCAGCATCAGTGACGCGGTGTCTATGCGTGGACCTCGACCTCACGTTGATTACGACTGATAGCCTCTGGGAATGTGCAGGGCTGTTACTTCGGCGTCGACCTTGGGCTTTGCCAACCGTCGCCTTGTCACTGCTGCGTGGACGCATCCAATTCGAACGCGCAGTGGTCGCTAAAGAGCTACTCGATCCGAAGAGTCTTCCTTACCGACAAGACCTATTGGCGGCGTTGCGTGAGGCTCACCGGGTGGGTCGAAAACTCGTACTTACCACGACTGCAACACCAGCCAGGGCGCAAAGAGTTGCGGAATACTTGGGTCTATTCAATACGGTACATGCCGGCAACAATTCTAGAATGTTGAAGCCGCTGGACATGAGGGATGTCTTGGTTTCCGCCTACGGAGAAAAGGGGTTCGACTACATCGGCGGAGCGAACCCGGACGCTACAATCATTCAGTCTGCAAAGATGGTTTATCTCGTCGGCGCTACCTCGGGGACCTCGGCGAGCGTCCGTCGGTTCGACAACGTGACCGTCCTGTCGCGGCGTCCAAGTATCGCACGCGCGCTGGTCAAACAGCTCCGCCCGCACCAATGGGCGAAAAACGCCTTGCTGTTGCTGCCCGTCATGCTTGCACCGACGGTTCCTAGCCTACAAGGCATCGCGCGGGCTTTGGTTGCCGTAGTTACATTCTCGCTCTGTGCCTCGGCGGGTTACGTGTTCAATGACTTGCTCGACATTGAAGCGGATAGGCAACACTCCAGCAAACACGGTCGACCATTCGCATCGGGCGCACTGCCGGTGGTTGCCGGCCCGCCGCTGTTCTTGAGTCTAATGGGATTGAGTTTCGGTCTCTCCTGGTTCTATCTGCCGGAGGCCTTCCTGATCATGCTTAGCCTCTACTTTATTGGAACCCTATCCTATTCGCTATTTCTCAAACGGCTGCTGATGATTGATGTGCTCGTTCTGGCCGGCCTCTATACACATCGAGTTCTCTCCGGTGGCATCGCCAGCGGCGTGAAAGTCAGCACGTGGCTGCTCGGCTTCTCCATGTTCTTGTTTACGAGCCTGGCCTTTGCCAAGCGATACGTCGAACTTCGCGCGCTGAAGGGTGAAAGTCAGGTCAAAAATCGAGGCTACTTTCGAACCGATGTTGAAATAGTGTCCAGCATGGGCACGGCTAGTGGTTGCATCGCGGCCCTGGTGTTCATGCTTTACGTGGATAGCGCCAANNATCTGGTTACTTGCGGGCCGCGGTCAGATGCGCGACGACCCAGTGAAATTTGCACTGCGAGACAAGGTCAGTCTCGCCTGTGCCGCCGCAATCGCTCTAGTTGCCGCCGCCGCGCGTTACAGCCCAGGCTGGATCACGGCCGGATTGCACTAACCTCCTGAGAGCTGACAGCATGATGACGTTGCGAATTTCGAGCCAAATTGGCCGGAATTCTAGCCTAAAGGTAAAGTTGAAAATCCTCGATGTACTGGCGAACGCATTCCGGCAATAATTCATCGAGAACCTGGCTTTTGAAGGGTTCGTGCCTTTGCCGCAAGTGACTCCGTAGATCAGTCGAAGAAACTTGGGGCAATAGGCGCGTTCGTTGGCCGTCGCTCGTGTACCCGTGCCGCTCAAATACAAAAGGCGGAGCCAATGCAATAACCTCGTCGAAGGAATGCCACTGGTGACTTTCGGCAAGAACGTCAGTCCCCATGGCCAACCGCAGCTGCCAGTTAGGGTGAGCTCGCTTGATTGCTTGAAGCGTGTGCAATGTGTAGTTCGGCCGTTTGAGCGTTGCCTCGATTGGCGTCACTTCAACGAATGGCAACCTTTCGAATGCCAGCTGACACATGCGTAAGCGATGCTCAAACGCGGTTAGGTTCTTTTCGAAGGCATGCTCGAATACAGGTACCACAAGCACATGATCGAATTGCGCAATGGCTCCTAGGTATGCAGCCATAAGCACGTGTGCCGCGTGAGGAGGGTCGAAGCTGCCGCCGAGTACCGCAACTTGCATACCTTTGCCAACACCTTCATTCGTCAATGAGCAAACCGAACATAGAAATTCCGCCCGTAAGAAAAACGACATCGAATAAGCCCATGAGGCTGAGATAGTCACCCAGTTCTGCGAGCGGTGCCCCACCAAATAACTCGCGCGAAGCTACGACGGCCGCCAGCAACGTCGGGGCAAGCAGTGGGAATAGTACGATCGCTAAGATGAGATCACGGGCCCTTGTGCGTACGGTCATGGCGCCAAACAACGTACCGACGGCGCCGATGCCGGGTGTCGCGCAGAGAATTATCGCCAATAGGCCTAGTCCCGATGTGGTCAAATCGATCGCGAACAGGATTGCGACGAGGGGAACGACAGCGCATTCAACGATTCCCAGGAAGAGAAGCAGACTCAGTAATTTACCTACGAAGAGCGCGCTTCGCGCTAGCGGGGCCGCAAGCAGGCCTATGTACGCCGATTCCTCGCGCTCGCGTTGCCAGCTCCGCGACAGAGCGAGCACCGTTGCGAATGCAACCGATAACCAAAGCGTTCCTGCAGCAACCGACGATCGAGTAACTGGGCCGCCGTGAAATGACAGGGATGCCACGACAACTACCAAAAGCGCGAAAAAGGAGCTTGTGACGACAACTTCGCCCGAACGCACCTCGATTCGAAGGTCTTTGCCTGCAATTGTGGATACCTGCAAAATCCAGCTTGGGACGTTCCCGGCATTCGTGGCTACGGGTGGGGGCACGAGGCGATGTTAGACGCCCGGCAGGTACACCGCCATGCGCAGCTGGCTCAGCAGTGCACCCGAGTGCAGAAGAAACAGAATGGCTGGCCGGACTCAGGTCGGTGACATTGCGAAGGGAAGACTGGACGTCACGGCGGGAAGGTGAGAGCCTGACGGTAATGGGGCAGTAATGACGTCGTCAGGCGAGCCACCATCGACAACAACACAAGAGAAGCTCCGTTTTGACGCCGGCAAGGCGCCGGAAGGTAAAGATTCCGCGCGCGCCATGCATACCGAGTCAGGGACTTCGGTAACTGTGACGGGCGTCAATGCCAAGGAGGTCGAAAAGATTAGGCCATGGGGCGGAGTCGCCCACGCTCATCTAGCCAAGTTGATTGAAATCATTGACGTCGATGCGGATCATTTCTGGGTGGTGGTCGCAGCACCCGGCGGTGAGCTGCTATCCGAGCGTTTGCGTGCGATTGGCAAGAAGCATCCGGTGGATTCCGTTCGAACAGCGCTCCGCGTTGCCGATGCACTGGCAACTTTGCACGATGCTGGCGGCGCTCATGGACGATTGCATCCGGACACGGTGCTCTTGACGCCCGATTCCGGCGTGGAACCTCTCGTGCTTTTCGGTGCCCCCGGACCACGCGAGTATTGGCCACCTGACTACTCGGTTACGGAGCCTCCAAGCACGTTGACCGACACTTGGGCGACGGGAGCGCTGCTGTTCCACATGCTGACGGGGGCCACGCCTCCGAGCATGGGAATTGGCTCCGCCGAAGAGCTTAGCGGACTAGGAATAGACAATCAGCTGCTTCGAGAAGCCGTTGCACATGTGCTAAATCGAGACAAGGCGGCGCGAGCGGACTCACTACAGCCATTGCGACGAGAACTAGCCCGCTGGTTCGTCGAACACGTTGGGGAAGAGCCTGGACCCCATTCTTCGGCATCGCACAAGCCGCCGCCACTTCCGGCAAGTCTGCATCCCGCTGGCAGTTTCCCGTCATCGGCAGTGGGCCCTTTGTCGGGCAGGCGCATGTCACTGGCACCTATTGGGGCGGGGTCAATCAAACGCTACCTACTACTGGCAATGTTGGCCGTTGTGCTGGGGTTGGGAGCCGCCTGGACCTTTCGTACGCTGCGAAAGCCCAAGCGAATCGTTGTCGAGCGCCTGATCCCAACAGCACAACATGCAGAGGGGCAAGCAGGGCCGGGAGCCATTGATCTGGCTGAAATACCGGTGACCGGGAAAGAGCTCAAGGTGGGCTCGGACTCGGTGACCACTTGCGTCGCGGGATTTTTGCCGGAAGGCTCACTCACGAAACAGGCGAGCCTAGTCAACTTCTGCCCGGCTACAGACCTGCGGCTTGCCATGAAGACGCTGCGGTCCTCATTCGCGTCTGCACCCGGAGGCGGCGCCGGAACTCCCAAAGGTTGGAATGATTTGGGTTGGTTCGAGCTGGCAGCCTTGGCGACGTTACGAAGCGGTTGCTGTCCGAATGCTCCAAAGTTCGTGTGGCCCCTCGCTTCGACGGACTGTCCTCCCCTCGGTGATTTGCTAGATTCGCTGGGACGAGCCGTGAGCACTACCACTGACATTGATGCCGCGATTACTCGTTTCAAAGAATCGGCTCACTGTGAAGTCACCAAGGGCCGCCCGGATCTCTCGCGTCCAACTGCGGAACCGACCGCTGAGGCGGAACGGATTTTCCGGGATATTTTTCACTTGGGTTCGTCCTGAGACGCCACGTGGGTCGCCTCCGGGATTGCAGGGGTAGAGAACGGATTGCCCGAGGTTTTTTCCCTAGTTTCGCAGCTCGCTCTGGGAATCGTCCTGCCGGCCTGGATTGTCAGGCGAGATGAACGTCACTTGAGCCAATATCGCCTTCAATTAGCTTGGCCGACGGCTAGCTTTTGGTGCGCCGTCGTAGCCTTCGGGCCCATTTGCCTGCCAGTGCATTTTTGGCGAACTCGACGCTCCCTCAGAGGCCTAGTAGTGGGATTTTCGTGGCTTTTGGCAGTGGCAGCCGTGGAGGTCGGACTGGGTCAGTTGTTGGGGGCTTAGAGGAATAGAATCGCCAGTTCGATTGTCGGAGCAGCCGCAGGCGCGCTATAGCCGCGACCCCCAGTCGAGGAGCATTGGTATGCAGGATGTTCGGACGCTCAACGAAATTGTAGCCCGTGAGAGTGCCTTCGTGGACGACCTATTTGCCGAAATCGGCAAAGTTATCGTGGGCCAAACTGGCATGATCGAACGGGTTATCGTCGGTTTGCTCGCGGGAGGCCATGTTCTACTCGAGGGCGTACCGGGCCTCGCCAAGACACTGACCGTTCGAACTTTGTGCGAGGCGATTTCGGCGAGGTTTTCTCGGATTCAATTCACACCAGACCTGCTGCCCGCCGATTTGATAGGTACTGTTATCTACGATCAGCGGACCGGCGAATTTAGCAGCAAGCTGGGACCCGTTTTTGCAAACTTCGTGCTCGCGGATGAAATCAACCGCGCACCCGCCAAAGTGCAAAGCGCGCTGCTCGAGGCAATGCAAGAACGCCAGGTCACGATTGGCGACAAGTCCTACCCGTTGCCGGATCCGTTTATCGTAATGGCGACGCAAAATCCCATTGAACAAGAGGGGACCTATCCGTTGCCCGAGGCCCAGGTCGATCGATTCATGCTCATGATCCGGGTTGGGTACCCGACGCGCGAAGAAGAACGTGCCGTCATGGATCGAATGACGGGACACGTCGTCGCACACGCGAGTCCGCGCGTAACGCCCGAACAGCTGCTCCACGCGAGACAAGTCGTGCGGGACGTATACGTCGATGAACGCGTCAAAAACTACATTGTGGACGTGGTCTTTGCGACGCGCGAGCCTAAGCAAAAAGGCCTCGCGGAGCTTGGGCCACTGATTGAATATGGCGCAAGCCCGCGCGCCAGCATTGCGCTCAATTTGGCCGCCCGTGCACATGCATTTCTGCGCCATCGAGGATACGTCACTCCGGAAGACGTAAAGGCAATTGGCCCCGATGTGCTACGCCACCGATTGGTTTTGTCCTACGAGGCAGAAGCCGAAGAGGTAACTGCCGAGGACGTAGTGAGGCGGGTTTTCGAAGCCGTTGAAGTTCCCTAAGGCAAAACGCCGTGATTCCCCGCGAGTTATTGGCCGCTTTGCGGCGCATTGAGATTACGACTCGACACCTTGCCACCGAGAAGTTGGTCGGCAGCTACGGGTCGGTCTTCAAGGGGCAGGGCCTAGCATTTCAGGAGGTCCGTCAGTATCAACCGGGTGACGACGTCCGCAGTATCGACTGGAACGTAAGCGCTCGGATGCGCGAGACCTACGTCAAAATCTTCGTCGAAGAGCGGGAGATGACGGTCATGCTGCTGGTCGATCTTTCGCGCAGCCAACAATTTGGAACGCGAGTGGCCAAAAAAGCGCGGCTCGCCGCAGAAGTGGCCGCGCTTTGCGCATTCAGTGCCATCAAGAACAATGACCGCGTAGGTTTGATTCTAAACACCGACCAAATCGAAAAAATCGTGCCTCCCAAGAAGGGTCAAAAGCACGTAATGCGCGTAGTTAGGGAGATACTCGGCGCGGAGCCGCAGCATCACGGAACCAATCTGGCGATCGCACTGCAAACACTAACGCGCGTTGCGCGGCGTCGGAGCGTTGCATTTCTCATCAGCGACTTCTTCGATACTGGGTGGGAACGGGCACTGGCCTTGGCCTCGGCGCGCCACGATGTCATTCCATTGATGCTCGTGGATCCCCGCGACGAAGAACTGGTAGACGTCGGACTGGCAACATTCGAAGATTTGGAATCGGGCGAGTCGGTCATCGTCGACACTTCGAGCCCCGCAGTGCGCCGCCACTACGCGGCCACGATGCGGCGACTCAATACTCAATCGATCGCGACATTTCGGAAATTGGGCTTGGACCATTGCGTCATGCGGACCGATCGGACTTACGTGGAGCCGCTGCGCGATCTATTCGCGCGCCGGGCTCGGAGAATTCACCGATGAAGCGAAAGCGCGCTTCGCAGGGCGGTCCGAGGTCAAAACGGTGGTTACTGGGAACTGCGACCGCGGCATTCGTATTAGTGCCCCGCGTCGCCGAGTCTGCTGTAACTACCGGAGCCGTTGCGCCACCCGCTGGCAGTTCAGCGACGGGGGCGATGCACAGCTCGACCTGCATCGAGCAGATCCCCGATGGTAAGGCGCGCCCCAAATTCGATGAGGCATTTCCGGACAAGATACGCGCGGGTTACGCCGAGTACCTCGAATTTACGACCGAGCATGGCCGCGCGGAGACCGTGTTGGTCAACTCGACTCACTTCACGCAGTCCGACGAGGTCAAGGCCCTCGAGCAGTCGGGTTTCATAATCCCTGATCCGCGAGGAGGCGTCATTGCGAGCCTCACGACGGATATCAAAGGGGATCGTGTAACGTCGAAATTGAAGATGCCTTTCGTTGCATTGCCCAGTGATACAAAGCAAAGAACCTTGACATTGCCACCCATTCCGGTGGCGATTCGCCGCGCCAACGGCGAGACGATGACACTTTGCACGCAGCCGCATTCGGTCAAAGTCGAATCGCCTACCGTCAACACGCCTGAAGCCCGCCCCCATTCCAACCCCGCATTTCGTCGGCAACTCGAGGAATGGACGAGTCTGAAACAAGCCGTAAAGATCGGCGGCATCGGTCTGCTTGCGGGCGCTGCGTTGGCGGCTCTGGTTTGGGCTTGGCTCAAACGCCCGAAGCGCTTACCACCCCCCCCGCCCCCGCGTCCCCCTTGGGAATTAGCGTTCGAGGAACTCGCGAAGCTGAAGAGCTTCGATCTCTTGCGCGCCCAGCGGTATGCGGATTTCTACGCCCAGGTGTCCGACACGGTCCGAAAGTACCTGGGTGGACGATTCGGTTACGACGGCCTTGAATGCACGACGCGTGAAGCCATTGCCGAACTACGTCGTCAGGCCATTGGCCAGTCGATGTTCCATTCGATTGACCAGTTTTTGACACAGGCCGATCTGGTCAAGTTTGCACGCCTAACTCCCACTGAACCCGAGTGCATGACCGCGATCGCGGAAGCAGAAACCATAGTTACCGCGACATTGCCCGTGCCTGAGGTTCGGCAGGACGAGGACACCGATCGGGAGAAGGGAGCACAGGCCTCGCCATGAGTCGCAAAACGCAATGGCGCCGTTGGCTCATTCTCGCGGGAACCCTGCTGCTAGCCGGAGCCCTAGGGTTGTTGATTCCCTGGCTCATGCGCGGTTCGGAGTTGTTGGCGGCGCGCTGGACGCAGCGCTGGTGGCTCCTGCTACTCGGCGCAGTGCCGTTCGTGCTTTGGCGGGGCACAATCGGAGAGGATCGTCGCACGCCGAGGTTACTGGTTGGCTCTGTATCCGCGCTAAAAAGTGGCCCCGGCGGGTGGCGAGTACGGCTGCGCGACGTTCCAGGAGTGCTGCGGGCCGTAGCCCTCGGATTTTTCGTGGTCGCATTGGCACGACCAATAAATACGTTACGTCCCGAAAACCTGGACGAAAGTGGCATCGATCTGATGGTGGTGCTCGACCTGTCCGGGTCGATGCAGGCCGTAATGGAAAACGTGCCTCAAGATCTCATCCCACTGATGAATCGTCCCATGCCGGATATTCCGCCCACCAGGCTGGACGGAGCAAAGGCCGTCATACGCGATTTCATATCGCGTCGAAAGACGGATCGCATCGGCGTTATCGTCTTCGGCAAGGAAGCCTTCGTGCTTTCCCCGCCGACACTCGACTACCAATTGTTGGACTTGCTAGTCTCGAAGATGGACCTCAAGGTCATCGATGGTAACGGAACGGCGATAGGCGACGCCGTAGGTACCGCGGCGGCACGCCTGAGGCGCAGCGTTGCCAAGAGCAAGGCAATCATTCTCTTGACTGACGGCGACAATAACGCGGGTCGAATTGCTCCGGAATACGCAGCCGAGCTAGCCAACAAAGTCTCGAGCAAGATATTCACGATTCAAATCGGTGACGGGGCCAAAGCCTCGGTTTTTACCGGCTTTGATTTGCTTCGGCACCCGATGTTTACGCATAACCTCGAGTTTCCAGTAAATCCCGTGCTATTGCAGAACCTGGCAAAAAAGACGGGGGGCAGTGCGTATGTCGCAACGGACGTAAGCGCGCTACAAGCGAGTTTTCACGACGTGCTCAACAAGCTCGAAAAGAGCCGATTCGAAGCGAGCGTGGCGCGTTATGAAGAATTGTTCCCGGTCATACTGCTCCCGGGAGTCCTGCTGCTAACGTTGGAGGTCTTGCTTCGCGCTTGGTCCCTGCGGAGGTTCCCATGAGATTTGCCGATCCATTTTGGCTGCTCGGAACCCTGCTAGCTGCAGCAGTCGCATTGCTGCTAGTCGTGGGTGGATGGCTCCTGCTGCGCTCGATTCGCCGCTTTGGAGATGAGCCACGAATCCTTGAGCTAGTCACCGCCCGGGCCAGTACACGCCGAGTCATTCAGGGCCTTCTGACTGTGATTGCCGTGGCCAGCGCTTTCGTTGCGATGGCTCGTCCTCAATATGGACGGGGAACGCGGCTGGTGCCGGCAACCAATCTCGATGTCGTCGTCGCGCTCGATTATTCCAAGAGCATGTATGCCCGCGACGTGTCGCCATCGCGGACGCTGCGCGCCAAGAGCGAGGTGTCGCGGTTGATTTCCGAGCTGCGCGGCGCGCGTTTTGGCGCCGTTGCATTTGCCGGCGAGCCCATGACGTTCCCGCTTACGTCCGATGGCTCCGCCATTGCTCAGTTTTTCAGGCAGCTGACCCCCAACGACATGCCCGTTGGAGGAACATCGTTGGCGCGAGCGATTGCCGCTGGCCATGAGCTTTTCCTGCGAGATCCATCCTCTCAAAAACATGCAAAGGTGCTAGTGCTGGTGACCGACGGCGAGGATCTCGAGGGCGATCCCGCTGCCATGGCTCAGGCGGCGCACCAAGACGGCATCACGGTTGACGTGGTCCAAATCGGTGGACGAACTCCGGAGCCCATTCCCGAAATCGACGACATAGGTAAGCTCCGCGGCTGGCGGAAAGACTCGCAGGGCAACCCTCTGACGACTTCGCTATCGGCCGAAGGCGAGGCGCAGCTAGCAGAAACGGCCAAGTCGGGTGCCGGATTCGTCGTTCGAAGTTCGAGCGGTTCGACGGGCATTGACAAGATGGCTCATGAACTTGCGCGCTGGATGAGCAGCGAGCTCTCCGAAAAAGTTGAAACTGTGTACGCGGACGTTTACGCATTCCCGCTCCTTTTGTCGATCCTGCTCCTTGTTACCGAAGTTTTCGTCGGTCAGGCCCGCAGACACAAGAAGGGCGCGCTGGCTCCCGATGGTACCGTCGCAGTACGTCGCGCAGATGTGCTTAGACGCTCAGCCCCGGTAGCAATCGTTCTCGGCATCTCGCTTCCCTTCGTTCTGATGGGCCTTATTAGTTGTCAGGGCGGGCTCAAGGATCCGTTTACACGCAACGCGCCGGCCGTCGATCAGGCTATAACCGCAATCGACGCGGGCGATTCGGGTGCAAGCGTCGACCTACTCGAACGCTACCTTTCCACCGGGAAGTGCACGGGCGGCAACATAGGCACACCGGATTCGATTCAGAATCGCAGCAATGCGGCCTTCGACCTGGGCCTAGCCTTGTTTCGCGTTGCGGAGCAATATGGAGGCCGGTTTGGCGATCCGAGCGCACCGGTCAACGCACAGCAGCAAAATCCTGCATTGCAACAACAGTTAGCTCAACGCGGCGAACAAGTTGACTGCGCGCTGCGCGTCGTATTGGCATTGACGGATTTGCCTACGGCGATAACCGAATTCAAAGCCCGGGCGAATTACCTGGCTGGCAACCTGTACTTCCTGCGAGAAGAGTACAAAAAGGCCGTCAAGAGTTACGACCAGGCGCTGCGCTTGATACCCGGTACCGCGGGGGACAAGGGTGATGGTATCGGACGCGACGCCGCTTGGAATCGCGCCATCGCACTCGAGCGTTCCGAGCGCGAGCCGCCTGACGCGGGGCAAGACGGCGGCAACCCCAACCCAGGCGACGGCGGTGCAGGCGACGCAGGAAAGAATTCACAACAGCCCGACGGCGGCAATAAGCCGGACAGCGGCGACTCCAACAAAAATCAAGACAAGCCGGATGCAAGCAAGCCTCAACCGGATGCGGGCAATGACAAGCAATCGCAAGGTGACGCAGGCGCGCCGCCTGAAGCCCCAAAGGACGCCCCTCAGCCTTCACGCGACGCCCAAAACCAAGATGATCGCATCCTCGATGAATTGGAGCAAACCCCCAGCCTGAGTGAACACGCGGCCAAGGAGCAGGCGCACCATCGCCGAGGCATGGTCAGGATGGAGGATAAGTGAATCGCGGCGGGGCGATCCTCATTGCTCTTAGCATCGGGCTAACAGCACGGGTCACCCTGGCCGAAGTCAGCCTGCAAACACAAGCGCCCGCAAAGGTCGAAGNNTTCAGGGACCGAGCGTTTCGACTCAATACCAAGTAACGACGATCAACGGTCGCTTCGAACAGCGGCAAGGAGTCACCGCTACCTGGCTATTGATGTCGAACGCGGTCGGGCGGTTTCGAATCGGGCCGGCAAGTGTCATCTCCGCGGGCCATTCCGTAGCGGACAAGGCGTTTATCGTAGAAGTGGTTGCCGCTGGCACATTGCAAACCCAACGCAACCGAAACACCCGGCGCATGCCCTTCGATCCCTTCGACCCATTTGGAGATTTCGATCCGTTCAGCAGTCCCATGTTGCCTCCCATGCGAGGCCTTGGGCAATTTGCGCCCAATGGTCCCGACCAACAACAACTCAGCGCCTGGCCACATGAATTCGACATTGCCCAGCCCCGCGATCCTGTCGCATTTCTCGACGCACGAATCACGCCCAAGCGCGTGGTGATTGGTCAACAAGTTACCTTTTCCATCTTTGCTTACGGCCACCCGGGTCTGTTCGAACTCAGCGGCGTCAATGAGCCATCTTTCAGCGATTTTCTCTCATACGACTTGATGGAGGACGGCGCGTCGCGCGAACTTCCGATGCGCATCGGCGAAGACGTCTGGTATGCCCAGAAGCTGCGCGAGCGTGCGCTATTTCCGCTGCACGCGGGTCATCTTCAAATCGGTGCCATGCGGGCATCTTTCAGGGGCGTCGATCCAGCCGGACAAGCCGCTTACAAAGAAGGGATGCGTCAGAGTCAACTCCTGAACATCGTCGTCGTCGAACCACCGATCTCCGGCAGACCCTCCGGATACCGCCTGGGTGATGTCGGGCAGTTCCGGCTATCTTCGAGCGTCGAGCCGCGGGACGTCAAAGCACATGACGCGGTAGCCGTCAATTTCGAACTTTCTGGAACCGGCAATTTGCCTCAGCACATCGATTTGCCGGAGCGAAGCGGCATCGAATGGCTCGAGCCCAACACCAGTCAAACTATCGAGCGCAAAAACGGTAAGATCGCGGGAAAACGAGTGTGGCAATACGTGCTCAAGCTGCATGACGCAGGGACCGTCGATCTGGGCACAGTTCGATTGCCCTACTATGATCCCGAGCGTGGTCAGTATGCGTTCGCCACCGCAGAACTCGGGCAAATCGTCGTAAGGCCGGGCGCCGCGGCAGTCGAACCCGCCATTGCTAGCACCGACGATAGCCTCGCTCAGTCAATCATGCCTCGCGAGCAACCGGGCGCAATCGCCCCGCCGCGACGTTACTGGGCTGACACGCCCCATTTCTTTGCGCTGCTGCTGCTAGGACCGCTGGGTGTCATTGCAGGCATGGGAATAAAATCCCTCGGTGCCAGGGGTCTGATTTTTTGGTCACGGCGTCGCGATTCAGTCAAGCGGCGAACACTCGAGCAACTGCAAGTTGCCCGAGATCTACTCGCTCATGAAGACGCGGCCGGCGCCGCTACCGCAATCGAGCGAGCCCTGCTGACGGCCATCGAAGCAGCTACGGGGCTCAAGGCGCGTGGAATCATTCGGAATGAGCTCAACGGTAGTCTGATAGCGGCGGGTCTTAGCCCGAGTGAATCCGAGCTAACGGTTTCGACTCTCGACGCTTGCGATACGGTTCGGTTCACGGGGGGTGCATCTAGCCTACTCACCGAGCTATTGGATAAGGTTGAGTCGTTCATTCAAGATTTATGTCGGCGCGCCGCTCGTGGCGAGAAAGCGCGGGCGGCCTGATGCGCCATCTCGACGTCAAGACGATCCTATTTTTGGCGTCATTCGTGGTTTGCGCGACCCCGGCGCACGCAGAAGCCTTACTCGATTCGGACTCGAAGATAATTTTCAACCGGGCAACCACGGCCATCGAGGCTGGGGCTCCGAGTGAAGCCATCGCGGAGCTCGAGCTATTAGCCGATCGCGGCGTTTTGAACCCCGACGTCAGTTTCAACCGAGCGGTTGCGTACATAAAGCGGGCAAAGACCTCCCGCGCGCAGCCAGGCGATTTGGGGCGTGCCGTGGCCGCTCTGGAGGAAGCCATTGCGCTGCGACCTTCAGATGCACAGGCCGAAGCCGCGCTGCAAAGAGTGCAATCGGAGTTGTCCCGTGAACGCAGCCGACGCGGCTCGCAAAGTCTATTGGTGAGGCCGTCGATTGGGCGTGCCTTGGTACGACTGTTCCCCGAGAATTTTTGGGCGCTGTCGGCGATGCTCGCATCGGGCTTCTGTACGCTGGGGCTGCTAGTCGCCTGGCTCGCGTCATCACCTCGACGTCGGTTCGTAGGCAAGGCGGCGGCAAGCATTTCTGGAGCCTTCGGAATATTGGCCGGTGTAGTGATTTTTGCGGCCGTTCAGATCCGTCACACGGTAACAATCGGAGTTGTTACCGTACCCGAAGCGCGGCTGCGCGACGCGGCGGGCGTGCCGCTCCCAGTCACCCAAGCGCGAGATTCCGCGAACATCCCCGAGGGCGCCCGCGTCGACATCTCGCGGCTATCTGACCGTTACGCCGAGATACTTTGGGGAGAAACCAAAGCCTGGGTACAGTTGAGTGATTTGCAGGTGTTGCCGAGGCGGTGACTCTAGGCTTGCCTCACGCACGATGACGCGTATGCCTTACCACACTGGCCTACTTCGCCACCGCGGCGACGTATGCCCCCAGGTCACCAACATCGACCGTGACCGCGCCTGCGGCATAGCTGAACGTCGCCGTTTTATCCGCCGCGAAATCCGGCGACACCAGCATCACCGACGAGGGTGCCGATACGAGTGGGAAGCTCGTCGTGACGCCGGACTAGGCAACGATGCCGGCTGAGTAGTTGTGGTTGATGATGTGAAGTACCGTTCGACCGTCGGTGAGATTGTCGAGCACAGTCGTCACATTGGGGACGGAAACCGTAGGCGAGCCTGACGTCTGTTGCGAGCCCGCGTATACGTCTGCATGGCCCTTGTAGAAGGTCTTGAGCTGCTGGAAAAAGTCCATCATTCCCAATGCGGTGGCCGTGCTCGTGTCCGTAGTTGTGGCCAGCGGTTGCCGATCTGCCATAGCGGAGGTCTGCCTCACCCAGGCACAGATGGTGACGATAGTGTGAGGTTTTGGGCCCTTGTCACCAGCTCCCATCGAAGTTCGGGCCGGA
>PMCK01000014.1 GCA_003154095.1 Myxococcales bacterium
CTCGACAGTATGGTGCTCGTAAACGCCTTTGAGTCCCGCATGAACTCGTTTGGCGTCTTGCTCCAGGTATTCAATGCCAACAAACCTGAAGCCGGCCTTGTTGAGTGCCGCAGCTTGGCCCTTCGTAAACGCGTTCGCAGCAACTCGCGGCGAGCCATTGGGGTTCACCAGGCGCGCGTCAACATCACATATCTTGCTGTAGCGCGGGTCGTGTGCGTGGCGCAATAAACTCTTTGCCACGTACGCCGGGTTTCCTACCTTTACTTGCGCGCCTGGGACGAATATCCTTTTGTCGCTCGGTAATTGGATTTCGTACAGCAAATCTCTCGCGCTGGTAGGGTCGGGATTGAGGTAACAGCCGACGTAGTTTGGAGGGGCATTGGGCGGGTTCACCACAACCCACGGAGACGCGGGGTTTCGTAGATTATTGCGCATGCTCATTGAAATGAGTTCCGCGCATTTGCCGTGCGGGTGTGCACCACTTATGAATGGGCTGATTGTGCATTCCTCGGCGGCAACAAATAATGCTGTTTCTTGGGTCAGACCATTTGTACTAAGTTTTACGAGTAATTCAGCTAATTGATGTTGGCTTGCTTGAGCCATCGTAGTTCCTTTCCATGGAGCTAGACAGAGACGCGCGCCTTTCGGCGCACGCCGAACGTTACTGGCTCCTAGTTATGCTTGGCGCATCTATGGTATCTGGTACTGTTCTTATCCCAGATTTATTGGAGTTTTTGCGATCGAGGAGTTAAAAGAAGAATCAGCTTGGGGCTGCTTCCTCTCCTGATCGAGCTGCACCGCTGCATGCAAGCTTAGAATCCACTTACCACGATTTGAAATTCACTAAAGCCATACAATGATCGCGCTCACTAGAAGTGCGAATCCGAACGGCAATAGGACAATGGCTGGTGAACCTGCACGCGCAACCCGAATCTCGTCAAGCATCCGCCGTTGTTCTGAAGTAACGGATTCGCGCTGCTTAGACTCGCGAAATGCGTCAACCACCATTCCCGCCACGGCACCGAGTACGTAGTGGCCAAGCAACGCCCCGGCCGCACCCCCGTAGCGCGTACCCTTGATGTCTCCGGTAGGCGGAGCTGGGCCATAGAACATCGCGTAACGCTTCTCGAGAATTTCTCGCTGTGCATCGTGACTAACCCCGACCGCGATTGTAACCATCACTCCCAGCACAAACGCTATGACGCCAGGTGGCCCAGGCTCGTGAGTGCCCGCCATGTAAACCGTGGCAGCTAGCCATAGATACGCGCATATCAGCACTAAAGCTTTCATCGGCACCTCTTGGCGACGCAGGAGTGCTCACAGGCGGAGTTATCGTTGCATTCGTTTACGCATTTCTTGATGCATTCCGCACGATTAGTGTGCGACTTTAGTGTGGGCGCCATGATGCGCTTGTGGGCCGGTTCAGCTTGAGCTGGAGTCGCAGCGTCAAGCTCGTCGGCGGTTGTGACACTCGCACGTGCTGCCGGAACTGCTGACGCACTCGGTGCTGACTCGGTCGCTGACGCGTTCAAATTAGGGAAAGCAGCCCAGATAATCGCGCCCAGTCCGATGACACTTCCGACTATGGCCGTGCCTAGCAGAAGTTGCCGACGTGATGTCAAATGCTCAAGGGAACGTAGGACGCCAGGAGCGGACGCAATCACCTCGACGGTGTCGTCTACAAACGCAGCGTAGCCCTCAAGTACGGTGTGCATCTCGGTCAACGCGGAATTGAGCTCGGACTCCACCAGCTTGCCCACTCCTCGCGCGAGCAGTTCTGCCCCCAACTGCCCGACGGGCGTTGTGGCGAGCACGTCGCCGGCGAATCGAATACCGGCCTGAACCTGCGCGCCAAATCCTTCAACTTCCGCGACCGTGGCAATCGTCTCGTGGACTTTTGCGACCTTGCCCAACAGTTCCTGGTACGAGTCCCAGCGAACGAGAGATTTTACTAGCTCAAGGGACGTACCGCTTTCCCGAGATGCGGTTTCCAAGGCATAGACAAAGCTTGTTTGCAAACGCTCAACGTTTACCGACGTAATTGCCTCATCGTACCGTTGAGCTTGAAGGTGATCACTCCAATCGCTAAGTGGCAATGTAATGAAGCGGCCTACGACGGATTTGAAGTTCTCAACTGAAACTTTCGGCGACGTTGCCATGGCATTCAACGCGACCCCGAAACTTGGAGCAGCTCGGTTGCTTCCCCTAAATGAAGCCCCTTGGGGTACTTTGCGACATACAGCTCCACGCCCTCGCACGAGTTCTGGCTGTGGTAAGCGGCACAACCTCTGAAATTACTTTCGGCAGTCCAGTAGTTATCGTCTTTCTGCAGCAGGTCCATCTTAGGTTTTGCGCTATCAATCACACGCCTGGCTTCATCAGCGTGGCTCCCGGCGGGATATTTCGACAAATAGAGCCGCACGCCGATGCACGCCTGTAGCGTCGTAGGGTTATTGCAGCTATCGGGATCAGCTTCATTCCAGGCAGATTCTTGTTCGACTTTATCCTGTATAGTTTGGCGCTTTGCTTGTTGCTCAGTTT
>PMCK01000084.1 GCA_003154095.1 Myxococcales bacterium
CAAGGCAGTGGCTATCGGACCGCCTAAGATTATTGGAACGTCGCAGCACTGATGCGCTACGGATACAACGCGCCGAACTTCCTCTATGAACAGACTGATACTTCGTATTCCAATCCAAGTCGGACAAAACTCCCTGATAATTCGGGCCAAAGAGTCATCGTCGGGCGCCAGCAGGGATGTCTCCACCACTTGAACTTCTACGTCCGGCGCTACTGATCGGGCGTAGGCGGCCAGGCCCAATAGGGCGATAGGTACCACGTGCACCTTCGGCCCGACACGCGACCCAACCCAGCGTGTGTCGTCATTGGCCTCGAGTAATAAGAGCCTCGACATGACTACCGAGCAAGTCTTTGAAACGCCAAGTTTGGAAATCTCGCGTCATCTAGTCCGCAACGGTAGCCTCGAACATTCATTGCATTATCCTGACATGAAAGCCCATTTTTGCACATCGGGGCTGCAACCCCGTGCCAGGCACCCGCGATTAATGCAGCACCAGAAAGATCACCGTACGCCCTTCTTTTATTTTGGGTCGTGACGTCACGGAAAAGGCTAGCCGCTCCCCAGTCAAGCTTATCGCGATTTGGACCCAGAAATCCCACAACTTCTACAGGTGGCTCGTCAATCGATGTATCGTCCAAAGGTTGAAGGATTAGGGCCAAGACGACATCGTTGGAGAGTGCGAAAGCGTTCGAGTCATCAATGGACGTCGAAGTTATTCCAATTTGCGGCGCTAAAGACGACTGGGCCATCGCGTTCCGAATAAATGGATCAAAGGCGTCCCCCATTACCACGTACATTCTTTCGGCTCGTCCGGTCGCCAGTTGGCGACAAGCGGCAATTAGTGCATTGGTTGCACTACCTTTGCCATCGGCAAACGTGAGACTCGGGCCTTGCAGACCCCAACGAATCGCGATGTGGGCCGCAGGTGCCCCGTCAATCGAGTCAGGAAAATCAATCGGGTTTGTTGCAGAGAGGCCATGCAACGCGAGGCGTCGGGCATATCGGATGCGTGTATTCTGGGCTCCGAGCGCAGTGCCGACACAAACGCCGCATTGCGCTCCCTTCATAGAGTGCTCTTCTGCGGCAATCCCTGCCGCAAGCCGAGCCTGATGCACCGCATAAATTGCATACTGACTCAGCGGGTCGAGACGCCGCAGGCTTGCCTGACCTAGGGATTCCGCAATTTTCTGGGTCTGCTGCCATACGGCCGAGTCCCCGTCGCTGACTGGGACAAACGTGTGGGCGCCAATTACTGCGACTCGATGTTCCATTTTGGTCAACATGCCCAAGAATCCGAACGAGCAAAAACCAGGGTCGCGTCGTTGCCACCAAAGCCGAAGCTATTGGAAATTCCGAAGGCTTTGTCGAGTCGCCGGGGATCGAGCTTTACGCAATCAACACACCCTTCGAATTCGCAATTTCTCAGACCTGCCGTAGCCGGCAACACACCCTGTTGGAGCGACAAGATCGCCACAATTGCCTCTATAGTACCGGCGGCCCCCATGCAATGCCCGGTGCTAGCCTTAACGGAGTGCACTTTGCATGACGAGGCGTGCTTGCCAAGCGCCTTCACTATTGCTGAAATTTCGGCTGAGTCGTTCAGTTGCGTTCCGGTTCCATGCGCATTCACGAAACCAACATCGCCGGCCAGAACATTTGCGTGTGCGAGTGCTTTGGTAATCGCAATTGCCGCCCCCTTGCCGCCCGGATCGGGCGCGGTAAGGTGACTTGCGTCGCATGACCACCCAGCACCGACAACCAGTGCATGTATTCGTTTTGCCTTTCGGCGCGCATCCGCCAAACGTTCAAGGACGAGACAACCGGAGCCTTCGCCGATTGTCATTCCACGACGTGCAATATCGAACGGCTTGCAGGGTTCGGGGTCCAAAGCGCGCAGGGAGTTGAACCCGGAATAGGTAATTTTAGTGAGTTCGTCGCAGCCAATGGCGAGGGCCATATCGTAGTCACCGGCGTCGAGCCCTTCACAAGCCAAAGCGATTGCGATTGCCCCGCTCGAGCAAGCCGTATTTATGACTTGTCTAATTTCGCCCAACTCAAGGATCGTCGCAAGCTCGTCTGCCAAAGTCCCCTTGAGACATTGTCTCCACCAATCGTGATCCCTCGGCTGCTCACGCAGAGCGCGTTCGAGCGCCGCGTCACCCATACCCGTGGAGGCGACCACCAATCCGATGCGGTCGGCGGCGACTGTTCGCTGCGAATCGGCGAGCGCTTCCCTTCCGGACATGATCGCCAAATCTGCCGTTCGGCAGGTGCCCTCGTTAGGAACGGCAACCGAGACTTCAGCAGCAAGATCCACGCGACAAGACTGAGCGTCAAACGCGCGAACGGGTCCGAATGGGCGTTGGCCAGCTAGAAGGCCCGACCAAAGTGAATTGACGTTGCCTCCTAGGGCTGTGACTGCACCAATTCCGGTGACTGCGATTGGCTGAAACGCCACGGGGCGTGGCTATAGCATGTGCGACGAGTTGATTTTTGGCATAATCGGCACTGTGCTGGAGCGTGCTCAACTCCTAACCGACCTAAGCGCACTGCTCGTCAATTGCCTCAAGTTGCAAAATCCTCATCCGCCAATTACGGCTGAGGAGCGCATAATCGGGGGGCGACTGGGGCTCGATTCCGTGGATGCGGCTCAGTGGGTGGCCACGGTCGAACGTCACTACGCGGTAGAAATCTCCGACGGCGACCTTGTTGCCGGGGCGCTGGAATCACTTGGCAACCTGGCCGACATATTGATCAAAGCGGGTGCACACGCCCAGTTTCCCGCTCGCTGACAAGAGACGACGTCGGAATTGGACATTCCCTTGCCGTAACCACTTTCCTGGGCCAATACGGCTCCGCCCGTGCATCACCGGCACGCCGAGGAGGCCGTCATATGTTCGTATTCCGAGGCACGTCAGCAATTTCCCAGTTTCGGCTGGAAAGGCTAAGAGAGGTTGTTCGGCAGCATGTGCCGCGCGTCGAACAGTTGACGTCCGTGTTCCTACACCTGGTGGATGCTCCCGAGGATTTATCAGCAGAAGAAAGCGCTGTCCTTCAACAGCTTCTCGATTACGGTCCACCAGCGCAGCCCGAACCCGAAAACTGCACGCTGCTATTTGTGGCACCGCGTCCCGGAACTATTTCCCCCTGGTCATCAAAAGCCACCGACATCGCTCATGGTTGCGGGCTAAACCGCGTACGGCGAGTCGAAAGGGGCACGGCTTTCTATCTTTCGGGACTCGATTCAGAGCCACTGACGGGCCGCGAAATTGCGCAAGCGGCGCGCGCGCTTCACGACCGCATGACGCAAGCCGTGTTCGTNNCACGTTGATGTCTTGACGAACGGACGCGACGCACTTGTGCAAGCCAATAGTGACTTTGGACTTGCGCTGGCAAACGATGAAATCGACTACTTGCTGGGCGCATTTGGTGAAATGGCGCGCAACCCAACTGACGTGGAGCTGATGATGTTTGCCCAAGCCAACAGCGAACATTGTCGCCACAAGATATTTCGAGCAGATTTTGTCGTAGACGGCGAGCCAAAGCCCAAGTCCCTCTTCCAAATGATTCAAAACACGTATGCCACAAACCCTGAGGGGGTATTGTCGGCGTACCATGATAATGCCGCCGTAATTTCAGGGCGTATTGCAAGCCGCCTGGTTCCCGATCCAAAAACCGGAGAATACCTGCTTCAGCACGAAGACCTTCCCCTCCTGCTGAAGGTCGAAACACACAATCACCCCACCGCGATCTCTCCGCATCCCGGTGCATCGACGGGCTCGGGAGGCGAAATTCGCGATGAGGGAGCTACCGGTCGGGGCTCGAAACCCAAAGCTGGCATCACGGGCTTCTGCGTGTCCAACCTTCAAATTCCGGGCCTTTTGCGCGAATGGGAGGGCGACCCAATCGGCAAACCCGATCGAATCGTCTCTGCGCTCGAAATTATGCTGGATGGCCCGCTCGGCGGCGCCGCATTCAACAATGAGTTTGGACGACCTGCGATTGCCGGCACGTTCCGCAGTTTTGAACAAAAGGTAGCCTCCGAGCATGGTAGCGAAGTCCGTGGCTATCACAAGCCGATCATGCTCGCGGGAGGTGTTGGGAATGTTCGACTCCAGCACGTTTTGAAAGGCAAGATAACCGATGGTTCACCCATCGTAGTGCTGGGCGGACCCGCGATGCTTATTGGATTGGGGGGCGGAGCTGCTTCATCCATGGCTCAGGGTTCGAGCGCTGCCGACCTGGATTTTGCAAGTGTTCAACGCGACAACCCGGAAATTCAACGCCGCTGCCAGGAGGTCATTGACCGTTGCGTCGCGCTAGGAGACGCCTCACCTATTCTAAGTATTCACGATGTTGGAGCGGGCGGCCTCTCGAATGCGCTACCCGAACTCGTCAATGATTCAGGTCTAGGTGCGAACTTCGAGCTGCGCTCGATTCCCAACGCGGAACCGGGCATGAGTCCAATGGAGATCTGGTGCAATGAAGCGCAGGAACGGTACGTGTTGGCTCTCGATTCCGCGCGTCTTGGGGAATTTGCCGCGATCGCTGACCGGGAACGATGTCCATTTGCCGTCGTGGGTTACGCCACTTCGGACCCGAGAATTGTATTGAGTGATCGATTATTGGGCACGGTTCCAATCGATTTGCCGTTGTCGGTTCTGTTCGGCAAACCACCGCGAATGACCCGCATAGCGGAGCGAATGGTACGGCCGCTACAAGACTTTGACACCAGTACAATCGGGCTTTCGGACGCTGTCGAGCGAGTCTTGCGCATGCCCGCCGTCGCCGACAAATCTTTCCTAATCACCATTGGTGACCGAAGCGTTACTGGGCTCGTTCATCGTGACCAAATGGTTGGGCCCTGGCAGGTGCCCGTTGCCGATTGCGCGGTTACCCTCGCCGATCACTTGGGATACGCGGGCGAGGCGATCGCCATGGGTGAGCGCTCGCCAGTTGCCCTTGTTAGCGCGTCAGCTTCTGCACGCCTTGCGGTTTCAGAAGCGATAACCAACATTGCCGCCGCTCCGGTCGCTCGGATTTCCGACATAAAGCTGAGCGCGAATTGGATGGCTGCGGCAGGCTGGCCGGGAGAAGATGCTGCGCTTTACGAGGCAGTTTACGCGGTCGGAATGGAACTGTGCCCGGCGCTCGGACTGACAATTCCCGTGGGCAAGGACTCCTTGTCCATGAAGACAGTTTGGGACGATGGAAAAAAGACCGTGATAAGTCCCATTAGCTTGATGGTGACAGCGGTAGCGGCACTATCGGATGTCCGTGATTCGATTACGCCCGAGCTCCGTACGACAAGTGGCGATACCGAGTTGCTGCTAATTGATCTGGGACAAGGGAAGAACCGACTCGGCGCTTCTGTGCTCGCCCAGGCTTATTGTCAATTAGGCCAACAAGTCCCGGACCTGGATGACCCACAAATTCTCGCGCAATTCTTTGATGCGATTCAAGACTTGCGAAGGAATAATCTGCTGTTGGCCTACCATGACCGATCGGACGGAGGTCTACTGGTTACGGTGGTCGAGATGGCATTCGCCGGAGGTACGGGCATCTCGCTTGATATTGCGAGCCTCGGTTCCGATCCAATTGCATCACTGTTTGCCGAGGAGCTTGGAGCGGTAATTCAGATTACAGCCAAAAACCACGATCGGGTGATTGATTTACTTAACCGGCATCGGCTCGAGTTAGGCACTCACGTGCATTCTGTAGGGGGTCTGCGCTCGGACAATCAAGTGGTCATTCAAATGGCCGACACATGGCTATTTGCCCGCCCGCGCAGTGAATTACGGCGGCTGTGGTCGGAAACCACCTTCGCAATTCAATCCTTGCGCGACAATCCAGAATCGGCCGAGCTACAGAATGAGCAGGCGACTGATCAGGATGACCCAGGCCTAACCACTCAATGTTCGTTCGATATCGAGGCTCGGGTGTCAGAGCCCTGGCTTGGCACCACGATAGTTCACGAGAAGCCGAGAATTGCGATATTGAGAGAACAAGGGGTCAACGGACAAATTGAAATGGCTGCCGCCTTTCATCGAGCGGGTTTCACCTGCATCGATGTGCACATGAGCGACATTATGGCGGGAACAACCTCGCTACGGACGTTCCGCGGCTTGGTAGCTTGCGGCGGATTTTCTTACGGAGATGTCTTGGGAGCTGGCCTAGGGTGGGCTAAGAGTATCCTGCTAACCGAACGAAGTCGCGAGCAATTCGCCGACTTCTTCCGGCGCCAGGATACTTTCGCGCTAGGCGTATGTAATGGCTGCCAAATGCTGGCAGCGCTCAAGGATATCATACCCGGCGCACAACATTTTCCCAAGTTGGTGCGAAATAGGTCTGAGCAATTCGAGGCACGATTGTCCTTGGTAGAGATAGTCGCATCACGGTCGATATTGCTCGATGGGATGCAAGGAACGCGCGTTCCCATAGCAGTGGCACACGGCGAGGGCCGAATGCAGTTCGAGTCTAAGCTCGCAATCGAACTACTGAATCAATCAGGACAGATATGCGCAAAATTCGTGGATAACCGCTGCAAGCCTACAGAACACTATCCTGAGAATCCGAACGGATCACCCGACGGGCTAACGGCACTCTGCAATTCCGACGGTCGTGTGACACTGATGATGCCGCATCCCGAGCGCGTATTTCGGGCCGTGCAATACTCGTGGCGCCCCCCGGATTGGAAGGAACACAGCCCTTGGATACGCCTGTTCGACAACGCTAGGCGTTGGGTGGGTTAGCGTTCCATCGTGAAACGAGCTAGCGCCTGTGCGACCAACTGTTGTGCTCGCAAGGCCGTTTCCGCCTCCGCGTAGCAGCGAAGTTCTGGCGCGTTCCCAGAACCGCGCAGATGAACGATTTCACCCGATTCGCCGACGGCCCGCACTCCATCCGTCGTATCGATATGTGTTATTGGCCCAATCAGACTCGAAAACATTGCGTTGGCGTTGTCGTTTCCGCCCAACGCCAAATTTGCCAATCGTTTCTGGCTAGTAGATGTCGGGAAGTTCTCCAGTCGATCGCTAGCCGTGTACCGCGATGGCAGGCGCGCCATTAGGTCGGATATCGAGAGCTCCGCGTCGATCGCAGAAAGTAGAACACATAGCTGCACGATAATTGGGTCACGGGTGGGCAGTGGGGTCAGGTTGGGCCCACCGGGCATCGATATGTCCGTGGCCGTAAGAAATCCTCCATTTGCTTCATAGCCGACGACTCGCTGATACCCTCGATTTATCGCTTCCTGCATAGCGGCAATAACGTAGGGGGAGCCAATTTTAGTGCGCTCGACTGTCTTGAACCGAGCGACACGCTCGACGACTGTATTCGAGGATACCGGTGTGACAACGGCGTCAGCGCCCAGCCACTGAGCGGCAATCACCCCAATTACGTCGCCACGCAGCCACTGCCCGTTCTCGTCGGAGATCAGCGGCCTATCCGAATCGCCATCGGTTGACACTATTGCGAATGGCTCATGGGACCGCGCCAATTCGATTGCCGTTGAGACATCCTCCGGCCGAATCGCCTCTGTATCTACAGGTATGAACTTGTCGGACCAGTTTGACGCGACGACGTCAGCACCGAGGCTCCTATAGACCTTAACCAAAATATCTCGACCAACTGCACTATGACCAAAAACCAATATCTTCTTGCCTGCAAAAGCGTTTGCATTGACGGCGTTAGTCCAGCGCCGGATGTAATCGGTTTCAATTTCGCGAATTGGCGGGGGAAGACTCATGCCCTCACCTACTCGCAATGCCCCTCCCTCATCGAACAAGTCGGGCACCTCTATCGATTGGGCAAGCAGATCGGATTCATCCGACTTCAAAATTTCCCCAGTGGGCTTGTTGAATTTGATACCATTACGATCGTCAGGGATGTGACTGCCCGTTACCATGACCGTCGGAATCGCTTCCTTCAGCCCAAATAGTGCGATTGCGGGCGCGGGCACGAGGCCGGCGTGCAACACCTCGAAGCCTAGGTCGAAAGCGGCGCGTGCGGCAGCGGTCATGATGCGCGGCGTGCTCGAACGACGATCCCCCGCAATAGCGGCGCGCAAAGGCCCGCGGACATCACCGCGATCGAGCAGCATCTGCAAGAAACCTCGAGTGTATGCGTAGCAGACCCTATCGGTCATGGCAGTCACTAGGCCGCGAGCGCCACTGGTACCGAAGCGTACGCCACTTTCATTCATTAGATCGGCAATCCGAACGGTCATGGTTGGTGAGCACTTTAGCAGCAATTCAATCCAATTCGCAAAGTCGCGAACTTCTCGGCAGGTCGGTCGAGACAAACGGGTAGCTTGTGAGAATCCAAGGTAAATGCCACGGACCTAGAACGTTGGATTACTTGGGGTGCAGGCCACCGACTTGGAGGAGCCGAGTCATGATTGGGAACAATCTGATGGCCGCCGTTTGCCGCGATTCGAAGTCGTACTAGACCAAACCCGTGACCTGCAAAAGGCTCGCTTATCTGTTCGCTCTCATCGGACTAGCGCCAATTCTATCTTGCAATGGCCGACCATCGCAGAGAGAGTCCGACAATTCGGTTCCGTCCCCAAGCGCTATTGGCACGCGTACGAGTATTCCCAATCTGCGAGCCGTCACAGGGTCCGACTTGAGTCATCTCGCACGTGCCTCACGCGGTAGGGGGACAATGTTCAACATCTGGGCCACTTGGTGCGGGTCATGCAAAGGCGAGATGCCGATAATGAGTCAAATCGCGAAGACATATGCTTCTCGAGGGCTGAACGTCGTCTTGGTATCCGTGGACGAGCCCGAAGATCAGACGCGGTTGACGAAGATCGCGTCAGACCTTGGTTTCGTGCCACCCACGTGGGTAGCCATGCAGCCGCTAAGTGCGTTCAAGTGGGCTATTGACCAAAAATGGAAGGGTAACATTCCGATTACATTGCTCTACGATGTGCAAGGTAAGCGGCGTTTCTTCTGGGATGGCCCCGTGGAGACCGCCGAGCTAGTGCCGGTTATCGAAGATTTCCTGGCGGGCAAGCCCGTTCAAGGCGAAAAACATTTCGAACTTAGCGCCGGCATCACGGACCCGCACTGAACTCAAAATGTAGGTGCGGCACGGGTATCGAGGTTTTCTAGCGAACCTGCCTGAGCGCGGCCTCGGCCAGGACACCAGCCCTCACGCAGACGTCAAAAAGCAACTTGCCGTCAAATTTCTCGAAGCCCACTTGCTGCGCTAGGACCTCCAAACGCTCGCCGACCTTCGTGTATCCGCCCTCGCGAGCCGCAGATAAGACTATTGGAGCCGCATGACGCGCGAGCAAAGTTATCTTTTCGAGTGGGGCCATTTGTTCCGTGTTGTTTCCAAATTCAACGCCCACTGCATTGCACACATTTTCGGGAAGCGAATTGCGTGACAAGAATCTACGGCCAATCTCGAAACTCGAAATTGTGTAGCGTTCCTTTTCGCGCTCCACGCGCTCAGCCGTCAAATGCGATGTTTCCTTCCAAATCGGCGCGTACATTTTGCCGTCGACCGCCAAACATGCCATGGCGCCAATCTCGCACAGTAAACCGCAAGTGAATGCGGTGGCTGTTACAGCCTGACCCGTTTCCTTGGCAAGGCGGTTGGCGATACTCCCCGATACGACACTGCGATCGTGCAATTGGATTTGCACTTCGGCCTGGGAACGGAATGCGGCCAACAGCGACATGGCGCCGGCAAGTTGCCGGAGCTCGCGTAGGCCAATTCGGATTACTGCAGTGTCGAGCCGGTCCACGTTCCCGGCGCCAAAAACGGCGCTGTTGGCAACGCGAAGCACCGCGGCGGCAAGCGCGGGATCGGTGGATATTACACGGGCGACGTCAGCGATACTTGACCTGTCGGAGTTCGCAAGGACCATCACTTTGTGCGTGGTGGCCGGGAGCGGACACACTTCGGCAACCCGGTCCAGCAATGTGGCGATAGGGTCCGTCATGATCTGACAAGCCTAGTAGCCTCTCGAGCCGGCGGAGCCAAGATTTTCGTGAAATATAAGACTTGGCGGGCTCATCGGCCGTTGGCACGGAAGGTGGCCGGCCCTGCGTGAGCCCGTGCCTTGCGGTGAAAGTTCGATTATCGTTCCGCCGTGGGCTTATCACCCGTTTCGAAGTGCCTGAACCCGGACGCGCAACTGGTCGTCGAACACGTAACCAGGCAGTTTGGTGGGATGACCGCCTTGGCCGACATCAATCTAACGATTGAGCGCGGCCAAATAGTCGTAATTATCGGCGGCTCGGGCGCCGGGAAGACCACTCTTTTGAAGATACTGATAGCGCTCGACCGCCCCACGACTGGCCATGTTTGGTTCAACGGTGCGGATTTAGTGGGCATGGGCGAACTTGCTCTCAATCGGGTTCGGCGGAAATTCGGGATGGTGTTTCAGTACTCCGCGTTGCTCGATTCGATGACGGTCCTCGAAAACGTTGCATTCCCATTGCGCGAACACACAAGGCTTTCAAGCCGTGAGATCAAGGACCGAGTTATCGAGAAGCTCGAGCTGCTGAATCTTGTAGGCGTCGAAAGACTAATGCCCAGCGAGTTATCTGGAGGCATGCGAAAGCGGGTTGGACTCGCTCGCGCACTCATGCTGGAACCAGAGGTCTTGCTGTATGACGAACCCACTAGCGGCCTCGATCCTTTGTCGTCGCGTCTGGTCGACGAATTGATATGGCAGACCCGCGATCGATTTGGCGTCACCAGCATAGTCATTTCGCACGACATGGCTGGGGCATTGCGCATTGCAGACAATATCGTGCTGATGTCGGCAGGTCGAATCGTGGCGGCAGGAACGCCGGAGCGACTGGTAGCTNNGAGAGTCCCCACCGACTAGCCCAATTCGATCCGACAATCCTCATTGAGCACCTTAACCCTGACCAATACAACAAGCGAAATGGCATTGCCGCAAGCCGCAATCTCTGAATGCGTGGGGGAAAGCAGTCCCGCAACGTCTTTGAAATCGAAATGGCGAGTCCCTCTGTTGGATCCAACGCGCACCAATGCGCTACTCGAGGAAGAATTGGCGGAGACCTTTAAGCGCGTTATTCGCAGCGGCCGCTATATTCTTGGTCCAGAAGTCGAGGCGCTCGAAGCAGCCGTTTCAACCTGGCTGGGCACACGTGAATGCATCGGGATGTCCTCGGGCACGGATGCATTGCTTGCTACGCTCATGGCACTCGACGTTGGTCCCGGAGATGAGATTGTTACCTCTCCACTGACATTCGTCTCGACAGCAGAAGCCGTCGCAAGGCTGGGCGCGACGCCCGTATTCGCAGATGTATGTCCACGATGCCATTGCCTGGATCCGAATTCAGTTTCGGCACTTTTCGGCGCAAGAACCCGCGCCGTTATTGCGGTACATTTATTCGGTCAACTGGGCCACATCGACGAATTATTACGACTTGCCGACGATCGCAACGTGCCTCTGGTTGAGGATGCCTGCCAGGCATTTGGTTCAAACCTTGGCGGGCGAAATGCCGGTACATTGGGCACTGCCGGATGCTTCAGCTTCTTTCCCTCGAAACCACTCGGGGGGTTCGGCGATGCCGGGCTCGTATGCACGAATGATCGACTACTAGCCGAGCGATTGAGGTCGCTGCGCTCACATGGAAGAGTGGGCATGCATCATTTCGCGCAGCTGGGGGGAAATTTTCGGATCGATGCACTGCAAGCCGCATTGCTTGGTGTCTTACTTCCGCACGTGCAAAATTGGATTGTGGCCCGGCGCGAATTGGCACGGACTTACACGGAATCCTTGAGCGGATCGCCAGGCATCACCACTCCTGCTTGCTGCAATCTCACTGAATCAGCATGGGGTGCCTATTCGATACGGGTGCCCCAGTTTCGCGACGAACTGGCCGCTTATTTGCGATCTTCCGGTATAGAGACCGCCATTTACTACCCTCGAACATTAGCCGAACAACCATTGTTCGCCGACAGATCCGCGGCGCCGGCGGTGCTCGGTCATGCAGTCAAGACGGCACGCGAAATCATCAGCCTCCCCATATTTCCTGGGCTCACCCCAATTGAGCAGAATTACGTGGTGTCGAGGATTCGGCAGTTTTGTCAGAAGATGGCGTAGTTTCAGTTCGCTTCGGCTCAACCGAATCCCGCTACGGGTGGCGCAAGGCAGTATCGGGACTATCACGCTATTCGTCGCCATGTCGATTGCCGAGAATGTAACCATACACCCGAGCGCCGTCGTCGAACATC
>PMCK01000403.1:0-18656 GCA_003154095.1 Myxococcales bacterium
ACCAGCATTGCTTGGTCGCACCAGCGGTCAGCTTTCAGCCGGAATTTCAGAAATCCTGATGGCTGATAGCTGATAGCTGACAGCTGAGTTACGCTTCTGCAGGCATGCTCCCCCGATTGAAATCTTCGCTCGCAATACTCGTTCTTTTTTTGGGTTGTGGCGGCACGAATGCCCCGCCTGCTCCCGCGCCAGTAGTCATAGCGCCCGCTCCCGCGTATCCGGTACCGCCGCTCGCGCCCTCGGCGGCGCAGGTGTCCTCGCCGGCACTTCGTCTGCCTCCCAATTGGCCCTATTCAACTCCCGTTGTTGTCAAAGGCAGCAAAGGGATGGTCGTTACAGACAATGCAATCGGGTCGCAAGTGGGCCGCGACATGCTCGCTGCGGGGGGCAATGCGGTGGACGCAGCGGTTGCAACGGCGTTTGCGCTGGCGGTTGCTTACCCAACGGCAGGCAATATCGGTGGCGGGGGCTTTGCGGTTACACTGATCAACGGCGAACCGCGTGCACTCGATTTCCGCGAGACGGCGCCCGCAGCCGCTAAGCGCGACATGTACGTCGACGCCAGCGGCAAGTCGACGAATGACGCTCGCATGGGTATCAAGGCCTCCGGCATCCCCGGCAGCGTCGCGGGTCTCTGGGAACTGCATCGAACGCTCGGCTCCAAGAAGAAGACATGGGCAGAAGTGCTCGCGCCCGCAATTCAATTGGCTGAGCTTGGCTTCGTCGTCGATGAGGCATTCCAGCAAGGGATTGCGGACCATGCCGAACGCATGAAGAAATTCCCTGCATCGGTCGCACTGTTTTTCCCGCAAGGATCGCCTCCCGAAAAGGGTTCTACTTGGAAGAATCCGGAGCTGGCCACGGTGCTCAAACGCATTGCGGAAAAGGGTCCCGAGGGATTTTATCAGGGCGAAACTGCCAAGGCTTTGATTGCCCAGATGAAGCGCGATCACGGCCTCATCACCGGGGCCGATCTCAAGGCTTACCAAGCGAAATGGCGTCAGCCTCTCGAATTCACGTATCGCGGCGCCAAGCTTACCGCCATGCCACCGCCCTCGTCGGGCGGCGTGACGCTCGCGATGATTTGCCATATCCTCGATGGCATCAACCTGAAGAAGCTCGGGTTCCAGACGCCCGAGGAGCTTCACACGATTTTCGAGGCGATGCGGCGTTCCTTTGCAGCGCGCAACGCCAAACTTGGCGATCCCGATTTCGTGAAGATGCCGCTCGACGAGCTGCTGGGTGCAAACTGGGCCAACGATCAACGCGCAACCATTCAACCCGATCGCGCTACCCCATCGACGGACATCGAGAGCGCTGGTGTCCCCAGCGGTAACGGGCCGCACACGACGCATTTCTCGATTGTGGACGGTGACGGCAATGCGGTGGCGCTCACGACGACGCTCAATTGGTGGTACGGCTCGGGTGTTACGGTGAAGGGCGCAGGCTTCGTCCTGAACAACGAAATGGACGATTTCGCTGCGGTACCCGGGACCGCCAACGGTTACGGCCTCGTACAAGGTGAAGCCAACGCGATTGCCTCGGGTAAGCGCATGCTCTCGTCGATGTCGCCGACAATCGTGACGGGTCCCGACGGCAAGGTAATCCTCGTCACCGGGGCCGCGGGCGGACCGACGATCATCACCTCGGTCTTCGAAGAACTCTCGAACATCCTCGACTTCGGACTCGATCCAGGCGCCGCCGTCAGCGTGCCTCGATTTCACATGCAGCATTTACCTGACGTCGTCACCACCGAGAAAAATGGCATTATCGAGGAGACTCAGAAGCGACTCGAAACCATGGGCTACGCTTTCAAAGAACGCGGCCACATCGCGGACGCGCCGTTGATTGCGCGAGTGGGCGCCGAGTGGGTAGGAGTAGCCGAGCCTAGGCGCTTGGGCGGGCTTGCGGCAGCTCCGTGAATTGGATCAGCACGCCCCGGTCCAGCCGTGTGTGCCAATGTGGTAAGTACCGGCAAAAGCCGAAACGTAGTAGAAATCTACCTATTGCCTGGCTCAGTCGTGTTGGCGATCTACTGCGCGAACGACCATGCGCTCTAGGGTCTTGAGGGCTCGATTGGCCGCCACAAAGTAATTCTCCGCGTTCGCGCTGGCCACGGCGGGCGCAAATTGGCCCACGGCCTCGACGGTGCAGCGCTTGTCCACGCCGCCCCGGGGGCCGTTAACATCTTCGAAACGCAGTGAGACGTTGCGGATCCTTTCAGCAAAGCGGTCGAGCGCAAAGCCCGCGCGTCGGCGCGCATGGACTTCGATGTTTTTGGACCTTCGGGCGCGTATCCAACGGATGTCGATGTTCATGGTTACATCACCAACCATCAACATAAGGCGCGTCTTCCCATCATCGCAATGGTTGTCGCGATATTTTGCATCAATTTCAAGCGGTACATCGCCCAAGGGCCGATGTGCCTCCGCTCGGGTGGCCGATGCTGTCGTTCTGAATGCACTATGGGTGCAGTGTGTAGTCAAATAGATTCCCCGACATCATGAGCAAGGAAAAGACCTTCCAGGATAAATTGAAGTAATAACTCTTCGGTAGCATGAGATTGTCGGGCTGCGACACTAGCCTTGTGTACACGGCGTTGACGAAGGGTTGGTATGTCGAAGCACTCATCGCGCCAACACCGGCGGCGCCTACAAACAGTGCGGACTGGACACCGGCCGGTGATGTGTTTTCCGGTGTGGCCGTTCCCGTAAGACTATAGCCATCGACAATGGCGCCCGCACCCAAGTTAGAGAAGAAACTGCTGGTTTTCGCCAACAACGTTTTGGCCCGCGCATCGCCGTTGTCGCAATAGTCGAGACCAATTCTGAAGGGCACACGCGCCGCGTCGTATTGGTAATTGGTGGGCGCGCCCGCCCAAGGCGCATTGGGCGTTCCCGAAGCATTCGTCCACGCAGGAAACAGACCCGTTGTAGTATTTTGAGATGCAGCGAGCACCGTGTAGCCCTTATCGATGATGCGGGTCCAGGCTGCCGCATTGGCCGTGTCGAGCTTTGCAAATAGGCGATATTCGTTCGGGGCGAAATACGAGGGGTTCCACGCAAAAGTGACGCCCCAAGAGTCCCCCGCATTGATCTGGTCGATTCCGGAGTGGTCCACCTCCGAATTCCAAATCCGGGAAATTTGGGCCTTGGCCAACGCGAGATAATCCGTTGTCAGGCTTCCCCTTCCACCCCATTTTTGCGCAGCCATCGCCAATGCCCAAGCCGTGTCCTCATCGGCATCCGTGGCCGAGCCGCTGGCGAGCCTGTTCGTCGTGCTGTCTTCGACTCCTGGATTTCCGCTCGAGTCAATCAGCCAAATCATGAGGCCGTTGGCGCCGAGGTGAATCTGCGAATATTTCCAAAGATTGTCGAAAAGAGTCTGGTCGTCCATGACTACAGCTAGAATCATTCCATAACCGATGCCCTCGGATACGGTCGTATTCGTCGCATTATTTTCATTGTCGGGGCGCAGGATGCGCTGAAAGCCACCCGCGCCGTCTCCGGTAACTAGTTTGGTCTTCCAAGTGCCGTAAGTGTTCCTTGCGTCTTGCGACTGCGCCGTGCTCGGATAAATACAATTCGCACTGCGGTTGTTCTGAGGGAAAAGGTACGGAGGACCCGGGTGACCAACCACTTCCGAACCGCCGGTAGCGCCAGATGAGCTTCCGCCCGTGGGGAGTGAACCGCCTGCGCTCGATGCGCCACCAGTCGTCACATTGTTGCCGCCTACTCCAGCGGTGCCAGATCCCAAGGTACCGCCGCTCGTCGCTGCGCCTGCAGCTCCGCCACTTGCTCCACTGCCGACCGTTGTACCCGCTACTCCGGCATTGCCACCGCCAGCGATTGACACGGCTCCCCCATCACCGCCATTACGCGTCGGCGCGCTCGAGCACGCACACGAGATGAAGACTAAGGCAATTGGGACCGAACGTCGTGCCATAGGCCCGGTATGCCATAGTCCCTCGAGACTGTCACATCCTAGGCAAGCCGATCGAACCTTCGCAATGCCCCTTAGCACCGTCAAAGCATCTGCCAAGTTCGGGAAATTGATTCCACAGTCGATCCTTGACAACGGCCGGGACGTTTTTTTTATGCGAGAGTAGCAGCCTTTTGCGTGAGTCAACGACCAAAAATGATCAACGAGAGAACCGGACATTGATGCGCGTGGAAGTTGCGGCAGGAATTCCGCTGCGATCGAGTGCAGGAGTGAATTGCTTGGCCATTATGCAGGCTCTGGCTGCGGCTCCAAAACCCTGCGACAACGGAGTCTCGAAAAGCAAAGTTGCGGAGGAAACGCGGCCCGTCTTGCCGACGATGATTCGGAGCGAGACTTGCGCGACATCATCGAGCGCACCGTTCGGAAAGTATCCGCGGCAAGGGTCAGCTTCTTCGAGGCGCGGCTTTTGGCTCAAGTCGGCGAGCGGCGTCAAACCATCACCCGCGTTGCGCGGATTTACGGTACGACTTTCGGAAGTGCCCGTGCCTTTAACTTGAGCGGTTGCCAACCCAATCTCCGCCCTTCCCCCTACCGCTACAACGCCGCCGCCGTAACTCTGACCAGCGGGATCCGTCACGAAGTCCACAGGTGCTTCGGGCTGCTGAGCACTCGGCGCGTCAATCTTGGCGGTCACTAGGGCTCCAGCGTGGGCGGCCGGCGGCGGCGAACCTTGGGATCGCGGCGCCGTAGCGGCTACTGGCGCAGCGACTTCGGGCTCGGGTGGTGTTGCCATTTCGGGCGGAGGTGGTTCGGGGGGTGCGACTATTTCCATGTCAATCGGAGGTCGCTCTATTTTGCCTTGAGCGGCCCCGGCCGAGAGCAGCGTCACAATCAGCGTATGGCCCGTGATGGCCAGAAGCCAACCGATGGCAGTGCGGGTCTTTCGGGACTCCTTCGCGGTGAATAGCGATTCGACGAGGTCGGTCTGCTCGGACATTGCTTCACCGGTTGGGAGGAGTCCTGCTAATCTTGTCGGCAGCAAATGCAATTTTGCTGATACCAACGTCCCGTACTTCATCGACAACGTGCATCACGGCACCATGGGACACCTGCGAGGAAGCCTGAATCACCGTGCGAAGCTCCGGGTTCTTACGCAGGGCTGCGGCGGCGCGCGATCGCAGCTGCGAATCGCTGTCCGCGGGCTGTCCGTTGGTGAGCACATGACCTTGTGCATCTACGGAAACGGTGAACATGGTTTGCGTCGTTCCCGCCGTGGCTGCCTTTGGGAGATCCAGCGGGATACCTTGGCCGGCAATTAGTTTTGCCGTGACCATGAACACGATTAGTAACACCAGAGTTATGTCCACCAGAGGGGTGACATTGATTCCGGTGATGGACTCGTCTTCACTCTGAATCACTGCTGACATGATTAAACCTCCAGGGAGCTCGCAACGACACCATTACGCCCGTGCAGATTGGCTGAATTCGGAACGGCGTCGGGCTGAGGCGCAAACAACTTGTCAGTAGTGGATATGCGATCTTCAGGCTCGACCGACATGTCTCCTTTCAGGTAAGACATCAAGATGTGAGTAAGCGCCTCTGCGTTCCCAAGGGTCAGCTTGATCTTGCGCTGGAAGTAATTGAAGGCCGCAACGGCGGGAATGGCCACCGCCAGGCCAATCGCGGTAGCCACGAGTGCCTCGGCAATGGCGCCCATCACGGCCGTGGATGGGCCTGCACTTGCGCCTCGCCCAGCATCTTCCAGACGCTGGAAAGCCTGGACGATGCCAATGACCGTCCCCAAAAGGCCTACGAATGGGGCATTATTCCCGAGCGTTCCTAGGTAGGCAAGACGCCGTTCAAGTCGCATCTTTTGGAGCACCGATGCACTGGCCATCGCCTCCGCCGCCGATTCTGGGCCGCGATGATACTGCCGCAGCCCTGCCGCGACGATGGCCGCCTCTGCTGATCGGGACCCTTCCATGAGCCGACGCGCACCGGTTACGTCGTTGAGATTGAGCCGTTGGCTCAGAGCTTTCGCGAGCCGCTCCAGGTTGGCACGGATAGCGAAAAAGAAGAGACCCTTTTCGATCATGATGGCAATACTGATCACGCTGAGGGCAATCATCAGGTACATGATGGGGGAGGCTCCAACACGGAGCAGGATGTCCTTGGAACGTTCGACTATGTTCATGGTTGATCTCCTCGACTCACTGCGCTGTCCGGCCTGGTTACTTCGAGACCGCGTTCGACAGATCACGCAGGCATCAGCACGGTTCGTGCCGAACATTGATTCCGCGAAAGCCCGGGGGATGATTCTCGGGATTTCGCGCGATTGGGTGGGCTTTCGCGGGGCCGTTAGCCTCCGGGATAAGGGCGGACACGGACAACTGTCCGCCGCCACCGTACTTCCGTCCGTGCTCCACGAGGTGCATGAACTGGACAATCCCACTGGTCGTGACCGCAATCAGGCCGAGCCAAGACAGCCGGGGCCCGGTTCTAATACCAGCGAGTCGGACCAGGCGAATTGGATTAGAGTAAGGCCGGAGTATGCAGGCGCAATTGGGCTGAGCCTTGACGCGGCGTTCTAGTACGGCTGACCTCAAACCCAAACGACCGCTTGCTCTTTGTCGAAAGTCCGGCGATGCTAGGCGCCGGTCGGCAATCTTTTACACCGGAGAATAGCCATGGGCGACAAATCACCGAAATCGAAGGACAAGAACAAGAAGCAGAAGGATTCCGTGAAGGAGCAATCCAAGAAGAGCAAAGACGCACAGACTGCCGCCAAAGCCAAGAAGTAGGGTTTGACTGGCGCTCCTCGAGCGCGGGGTCTTGGACGCAATCGTTGGCAGCCCCAATTGGCGGAGGACTGCTGTCGCAGCAGCTGCACACTGAAAACTGCAGAACTCAGTTGGATGGGGGCTTGGTTTCTCCGCCGAGAGTCACTGTGATCTCAGGCTTCTCGCCATCGACCGAGATACGTTTAGAACCCGAGCTTGCCCAACCCACCTCGAAAATGCGGTGTTCGCCGCGCCCGATTTGAATCGTGAGCGGTGTCTTTCCGATTTCCTTACTTCGCCGATAGACCTTAGCGCCGGTTGGCTTCGACTTGACGAGCACACTGACGCGGTCCGCCGAATCAGTCTCGACGACAACGGCCGCAGACGATGATGGACTTGCCGGAGATGCGGGCGTGGCTGTGCTCTGTGTTGGGGCGGCAGAGGGTTCAGTCGCGACCGCAACCTGGGCCGCGGGAGCAGCTGGCTCGACTTGTGTGGGAGCCACTTGAGGTGGTGACTCAGCTGGCATTGCCCTCGCGATGGGTTCCGGCGGTGGTGGCACGGGCGTGGCAGCGATTCGACTTTCGATTTTCGGCTTCACGAATTCAACAAAATGCGATTGATTCGGTGTTCGCATCACTGCCCAAACCACGATAGCGGGAATCGCAGCCGTAACGACCCAGAGCAATGCCAGCACTATGGGTGGACGTTTTCTAAAGGCAGGGGCGGGCCAGGACGAAACCGCATTGGGCGGTACTTGCGAGGGAACTGCCGCGCCTGAAACCAACGCTACTTGAGGTGGCCTCGAAGCGGCAGGCTCTGCGATAGTTCCCGCAATTTTGGTAGGCTCGATTGCAGCTGCAATTACGCCAGACGGTGGCAGTGGCCGATCAGCAGCCGGCGCTTGTGACTTAGTGGCGGGTGTACTGGGGCGCGTTGCCGGCATGCCTGCACTTGGTGTAAACGATCGGGGAGCTGCGCTCGGTCGCGAGGGCTTATCGGTCGTGGCGGTCGCTCGCGTTGCTGGAGTGCTAGGACGCGTTGCGGGCATTCCGCTAACCGGCGTCATCGATCGCGGAGCTGCGCTGGGCCGTGAGGGCTTCTCACTCTTCTCGGGCTTCTCACTCTTCTCGGGCTTCTCACTCTTCTCGGGCTTCTCACTCGCACGAGGGCTGCTGCTCATTCGTGGAGATTGAGGGACGCTGCTCGGCCGCACCTCGGGACTTTGACTCGGGCGCACTGCGGGCATTCCTGCCGTTGGCGTCAGGGATCTTGGCGGCGGAGTGCTCGCTCTCACTGCCGGCATTCCTGCTGCCGGAGTCATGGCTCTTGGGGCCGCGCTGGGTCGCGAGGGTGCATCGACGACCGCGGCCATGCCGCCCGCAGGTGTCCGTGATCGCGAAGACGGTGGCGGCGGTCGCGTCGAGGGCACACCGCTCGCGGGCGAAAGCGACCGCTGCATAGCGCCAGCTGGAGAAGCGGCTTCAGTTATAACGGCCGGAGTACCGCGGGCGGGCGAAAGATTGCGCGATGGCGGGATGCTGGGACGCGTGACAGCGGGCGGCAGATTGCTAGACTGCGCCGCTAGTATGCCGCCCGTTGGCGTAAATGACCGCGGCGGTGGTGTTGATGGCCGCGCCTCTACAGGTGCAACTACCCTTGAATGAGAATCGCTTGACGACTTGTCGGGTGCAGGTTGTCCGGCTTCAGCTTTTTCGGGCTCGGCGGCAGCAGGCTGCGCGGGCACCGAACTCGACGACAGCACTGGACCAGGGCCTTCGTCTTCATCGCCGTCATCAGAACCACCCCAGTCGGAGTCGATGTCATCCGTGGGCGGGATGATGGACTGAAGTGCCGCAGCGGCAGCGTCGGTCGGCGCTGGTGCTGAAGTTCGGGTTGGCTCTGCAGGCGTGTCCGAATGCTCCGTGGGCGCTGTACCGGCCTTGGCTTTGTCCCCGGGAGAGGAGCGCCTGCTCGTTCTTGGCCTTGAAAGTCTCTTGCTCATCGCGGCCTGTCCATCCTACCCCGAATGGGGGCAAAATGATCACGTCAGAGCGCCAATCTCATATTCTGCGCCCTGCAGTTGCCGTGACATCTCAGTATTGAGGTCGGTGGACAAGGGTGCAGTAGTCAATCTTCGATTAAGTATTTGATACGCAGAATCCTGCGCGAATAAACACCGTCCTGGTTCAAATTGCGTAGAACACAGAAATTGCGCGCAATCTCCAATACCTAGTTGCCAAGACGAAGCCCAAATCGGTGAGCTTTTTTTGGTCGATACGACACTGTAACGCCCCTCGTTGCGACAGTGACTTCGGCCACGTGACCCTTACAATGGACGACGAAGTGCAACATCTGCGGCAAACCGCACTCGGCCCCGTAGACGCACCTACACACAACGCGCAGTCCAGACCACGAACGGTACCGAAATGATGTCGTGACGGCACGGAATGTTCGCGCAACCTCCGGGCACGAGGCTAGCGTTCTAGGGTGACCAAGACCCTGGCGCAAGTTCTTGGTGCAGTCGCCGGAGCCGTTGCAGCAATTAGCTGGCTGCTCTGGTCGCGCATGGCCCCGCCCGCGTGCAGCGGAGGCGTGTTCATGGAGTTTCGACCGCCGCTCGCGCAGCCCGGGCCCTATCGATTCACGCTCGCGCTCGACGACTCGCCACCGCATTGCGAGTTCGACGTCGCGCTGCCCGCCGACAAACCGGTAAACACGTCACGCTGCGGCATGCGGCTCGAGCTTCAGACGCGCGGAGCGGCTTTGGACGCGAGCATTGTCGGCTTGACAGTGGGTGCAAGCCCCAAAAAACTACATTTGATTGTAAAGCGAGGCCCTGAGGCAATCTACGATAGCCGCATCGAACCCGAGTACGCTGCGGAAACTACGTCCCGCAAGGAGAGCAAGCACTTCTGCGGTCAAAGGGCTTCAGTATCACCACTTTGCATTCGCGGAACATCACAGTGCGCGCCGTTCCAAGCGGTTTGCGACGGGCCAGAAGATTGTACAGCGGGAAAGGTCTGCTGCGTCAGTCCAGAATCTGGACACGAATATGGTCACAAATCAGCGAGTCAATGTGCATCCAGTGCATACTGTATCAGTCGACTCGCGCACATTGCATGCCACACCGACGAGGATTGCCCTAGCGACATGAGCTGCGCGGATACTTCTTTGGCAACTGAGTTCAAGCCGGCAATTCGAGCGTGTCGGGGCAAGTGAGTGAACTCACGCCAATCTGAATCTTTAGTCCGATATCGCGTGAGTAGCGTCTGCGGGTAGTAGTTTCAGCGCCCGCAGCACTCTTTCTGTGACCTTTCGGCGTGCGGGTTTGACGTCGACGTCTTTTGCGTGCGCGTTGATGAGCGTGGCGAAAAAGACGCGCCTCTCGCCTAGCTCGAGCCAACCCACGAACCACGCGGCAAGCTCGGGAAAATCCGGTGGCTGGTTCAGGCCGGTTTTGCCGCGCAGGACGTGATTTTGGCCGACATCCAGGGTGATGATATCTCTCACGGTCTCCGCGGTGCGCTTCGATATTGGGAGCTGGCCAGCATCGAATCGGCGCAAAAAGTCAATTTGTTGAAGCGGCGATATTCGAAGGCCCCCGTTCAACCAGAATTGGTCGACGGGGCCTGCAATGTCGTGATTGCCATAGTCGAGTTTCGTCACCCAATCCTTCATTCGCTCCTCGCCAACCTTGCGGGCTATCGCCTGGTAGCAGGGCACGCAGGATACTCGTATCGCCGAGCGCAATGTATTGTTGCGATTCCACTCCTCGACTGGGTACTTCTTTCCGTCCCATGGGAGCACCGTCTCCGCATCATCGACTACACCCGTTTCGAGAGCAATCATACTGTTGGCAATCTTGAATGTGGAGGCGGGTATTGTCGCCTTTTTGCATAGCGAAACGTCACTGCAAGACAGGCTATTGTCCGCGCTATCGAAGAGCGCAATCGAACCTGACACTTGCTCGGCCTTGAAGTGTTCATTCAGTTCTGGATGCTCCCGAGGCCCCGGGGGCAGCGGGCTAACGGGCCCCGTGCCATTGGCACTCGGGGTTGCAGGACTCATTGGCACCGACGCAGCCGGCGCTGCAGTTTGAGTTGGTGCACATCCAATTGCGGCTATCAATGGTATTGCAAGCCCGAGTGCCCGTCGTTCCATGGCTAACAGGCGCCTCCCGAACACAGTTCGTTGCAAGTCGATCCTTCGGCGCAGTCGGTCTTGCACTTCTTTCCCCCACAGCTGACGGCGCAGGTCGCGCCCGCGGCGCATTTGGTATTACAGCTGCCACCTTGACAAGCTATCTTGCACTTGGCTCCTGCAGGACACTCCGTGTTACAACCCCCACCCTCGCAGCGAATGCGGCAGTCCGAGCCCGAATTGCATCTGGTCTTGCATTTGCCCCCCGCGCATCCAAGCGTGCAAGTCGAACCCTGCTCGCAAAGCATGTCGCAACGTCCACCAGGGCAGTTTTCTTCGCAATTACCGTTGGCGGCGCAACTGAGCTTACATCCACCCTTGGTACAGCTAGCTCCTGAGGTTACCGTAGCCGCAGCTTTATCATGATCCTTGGTGTCACCTGAGCCAGGGCTCGAAGACTCAGATGCGCTCGATTCGACTGGACCCGCCTTATCGGTTACCGCGGCCTGACTGGGCGCACTCGCGGGTGCCGGTTCCTGCGATTTAGAATCGGCTGATGTCGGCGAAGGCACACTTTCCGGATCTTTGACACGCGTTGCACCACAATTGAGCAGGATGGCAAACAGGCTGGTCAGCGCAAGCGCTGGAATAGTTGTCGATATAGTCCGCATATTCATGGCATCGCCTCCAGGGCGGACGTTACCGCCGCGCGCCTGGAGGCGTCAACAAGCTATACCGGTCGTGTCCCGATTGCAGTCAACTCAAGGGGCACCCATGCGCATTGCTCTATAGCGAGGGGTGCGCATTTCTAACTAATCCGCTAAAGTACGCAGGAAACCATTGTCCCGCTTGTGGCGCGTTCGGCGAACTGTCCGGCGAGGCACAGGCCTGATCATATCTAGGTTGACTTGCATCGGACACGCCATCGGACTCACCCGGCGGTTTGATCCAATAATAGGCGTCAACGAGCGGAGCCGGCGCTGCCTGCGGACGCTCACCGAGGCCTGCGCCTTTGATGTTGCACCAGTTTCCCCAGCTGGCGCGGACGGCAAGGCCATTGCGCGCAGTATCGATGATGAATTGCTTGCCTTCTATGCCCACTCGACGCAGGTTTTCGCTGAGTCGCTTTACGTAGGATAGTTCGTCCGGGCAGGGATTCGAGGGACCGAGCCGTTTGCCTTCTGCGCTCGACAGCGTATTGAAATTGGACACATTAGTCGAAAATCCGCGGATTTTGTTGGTACCTCCGGCCATTACCAAAACGTCCTTGAATATTTGAGCAATCTTCGTTCGATTCCCATCCCAGCCTAGCCAACCCGCATGAGCTGCGTCCATGTAGAGCGACACGTGGGGCATCGAGAGTTTGGAGATCGCGTAGGCGATAGACCTGCGATATACCAAGTCAGATTGTGCACATTTGGGCAGGTTCATGTTGGTGGCCAAATTGGGCAGGGAATCCGGCTCGAGTACTGCTATCAAGCGTTGATGAGGGAAGTTCGAGAATTGCTCGGCGATCTTGTCGATAAACTCCCTTCGATAGCGCTCTTCTCCGCCATTTTCTACGGTTAGTTCCCCGCCTGATGCCTTGGCGGAGCAATCTCTATTCGGCAAGTTGTAGAGAACGAAGACGGTCAAAGTAGGTTTAGCCCTATCGGCCTTTTTTTCGGCTGCCTGCAAGACATTCGACACTGACTGCGTGCTCTTCACGCTGTCCAGCCAAATTGCGGTTGGTACCGCGGCCACTTTGCGAATCTCGGAAGCCTGCGCCGGATATTCCGAGGCGGCAGCTTCCACTTTCATCGAGTATTCTGGATTTACGAAGAATTCGGCTCCAACAAACGGGTTGCCAACGGCCGACTGCTCGGCGCCGGCGACTTCGGAGCTGGCTCGCATCTCGTCTCTTGGGGTAACTCTTGCCAAGTGATTCCTGGGTGTACCGCCGCAAGCGCAAAACCACAGTGTCGCCAACAGAATGAGTCGCTGTTCCATGTGTCCTCCTGGGTCGAGAAATTCGTTATTCTCATCTGTGAATGGCTTTAGGCACCGGGTTGGATCGAGGAATCTCAGCCGCGCAAGCCCCGACCCAGTGCGTACGGCATCTACACACCAAGATCGCTATCCGGAGTCCGCCTATGTGGTCCAGGTCCCAAGTATCGCAGGCTTGATGAACCCGGGAACGCCACGAAGCTCGCGTTCCATTAGTCGAACGGGTTTGAATCCTGAGGCTTTAATGGCTGAGCGAGGGTCGCGTAACAAATGGCACCCTCCCGAAAGCCGTGTCCACGCGGGTTCAAGACAATTTTGCCAGCATCTGCGTGAGGTTCCGGCAGCCGCAGCAACATGCTCAATGAGCACGAGCTTCCCATTTTGCCGTAGCACTCGCCTTGCTTCCTCTAGTACCTGTAATACGTTTTTCACCGAGCACAGTACGAGTGTGGCCACCACCGCATCAGTGCTCGCGTCGTCCATAGTGAGCGCCTCAGCAGCCGTATCGAGTATCTTCGTCTCCGGCCCTAGCTTTCGAAGTTTGAGTTTTCGAACGAGCCGTCGGCGCATGAATGGGTCTGGCTCGACCAGCGTCAAGGTCCTCACCTGACTTCGATAGTAATCGAGGTTGACACCGGTGCCGGCCCCGAGCTCGAGGACGTCACCCTCCAGCGTCGACAGTAACTCCGTCCGCCAGTTCGCCAGACAGGTACGCTCCAACCAAAATACTGCGCAATTGTAGGTAGCCGCCGAACACAAGGACACGGCGTATGCATAGCCGACATTGCGGGCTCAAGCACGCAACGCACGCGGAGGCCTCTCATCCGGTCACCTGGGGATGCTTCAAACTGGCTCAATTCGGTGACAGCTGGCACAGTGCGGCAATCGGCCTTATCTACGGTTGTCTGAGCCGTATATCGACCGATGAAGCCCTATACACCGCCCTCTTCCGACACCGTGCCAACTGGGCTCTGGGGGCAGCTCCTGAGACGCCTACCACGCTACAGCACGGGGTTCTTACTGATACTCGTGTATCAAGGCGCCCAATACGTGTTCGACACTCGCCTGATTCGCGCGGTCGATGCCGCTGTTCAGGGACGCAAGGAAACTGCGCTTCACTGGGCAATGGCACTCATTGCGCTGGCGCTTGGGGCGTTCGTAGTGAGGGTGTTGTCACGAGTCGCCGTGTTCAATGCGGGTCGAGAAGCAGAATACGAACTCCGGGGCGCCTTTTTCGACAAATTGCTCAAGCTGGGGCCCAAACACGTTCAGCAGTACGGCACAGGCGACCTGATGAGCCGCGCCACTAATGACCTGACTCAGGTGCGATTGCTGTTGGGTTTTGGGGTACTCAATGTGTTCAACACGGTCCTGGCGCTTTCGAGCGCCCTGGCCGTGACTTTGGGCATCTCGGTCAGATTAACTCTGGCCTCGTTGGTCTCGTTGCCGTCTTTGGTTTTTATAACGCGAAGCTTCAGTCGCAAGATGTTCGCACGAACGCGAGAGAACCAGGCAGCGCTCGGGGAAATGAGCGACACGGTGCAAGTGAGCTTGTCCGGGGTACGACTAGTTCGGGCCTACGGTCTCGAAGACAGCCAAGGTGGCCTGTTTGCTCGGGTCAATGGGGTGTTGCTCGACAAGAGCCTCTCGCTGGCGCGCCTGCGCGGCGCCATGGGCCCTATCATGCAGGCGGTTAGTGCCGTCGGGCTGGTTGTCGTATTCTGGTACGGCGGCTATCTGAGAATGAATGGCGAACTCACGGATGGTCAGCTACTGGCCTTCTTTCGCGCAATAACGCGGCTCACCTGGCCGCTAATTGCGCTCGGATTCTTGGTAAGCTTGGTCCAACGCGGGCGCGCCGCCTACGAAAGAATTACAGAAATATTCAAAGCGAGCCCCAGCATACAGAGTGGGCCAATCGTGACTGCCTTCAGTCACGTGCCGACGCTGAACGTCGCGGGACTGACTCATTGCTACGGCGAACGCAAAGTCCTCGACAATGTATCGTTCCAGGTCAAACCCGGGGAAAGGGTCGCCATAGTTGGCAGGACAGGCAGCGGGAAGTCCACCCTGGCTTTGCTGCTTTCGCGCGCGCTAGAGACAGAGCGCGGCTGTGTAAGACTCGACGACATCGACGTGTGCGACCTCGACTTGGCGGTCCTACGCTCGACGATCCGCCATTGTCAGCAAACTCCGTTTTTGTTCTCGACGAGTATAACGCGCAATCTCGCCTATGCCTTCGACGACCCCGAGTCGGAACAGGCAAGACTTCAAGCACGAACGGTAGCCCGCCAACTGCGGCTGGAACAAGATATCGAACATTTAGCCGCCGGTTACGACACCTTCGTAGGCGAACGCGGAATTCAACTTTCGGGTGGTCAGCGTCAGCGCGTAGCATTGGGTCGAACGCTGCTGGCAGATTCACGTATTTTGGTCTTGGATGACCCCACCAGCTCCGTTGACACGGCCACCGAGCAATCGTTGCTCGAAGCCATAGAACAGCAGCAGCGCGGCCGCAGTTTGGTCGTCATCACACACCGCGTTTCACTGGCCTCGCGCTGCCAAAAAGTCCTAGTATTGGATGAAGGCAGAGTCATCGAATGGGGATCGCCCGATGCCCTGCAGGCGAGCGATGGCCTGTACGCTCGATTCGTGGAAGAGCAGCGCCTTGAGCACGAGGTGGATGAGATCGAAACAACGGGAACTCAATTGCCTGCACACGAACTCTCGGTAGTTCCAAGCAACCCCGAGTCCGCGACTCCTGCAAGCAAGCCCTCGGAATCACCGGGGTCGACGTCGCCAGCGGATGACACCTATGCATCGCGTGGATTCGATTGGCAGCTGCTACGACGACTGTGGCCGTACCTGGCCAAAGAACAAAGGCTTCTACTCGGCTCGATGCTCATCGTACTCGTGATTGCGGGCCTTGCATTGATTCGCCCCTTGGTCATGCGTCACGCCATGGACGAAGGCGTACTTCGGCACGATTCGCATTTGCTATTTCTTGGGGGCTTGACCGTCGCGCTGCTCGTCGTACTCGAGCAAGGGCTAGGGTTTACCCATGTTTACGCGACTCAATTGGCAGGCGCTCGCGCGATGGCCCGCCTCCGCGAGTCGCTCTTTTCGTTTCTGCATCGGTTGCCGATGACGTTCTTCGATCGTCAACCCGTGGGGCGCCTAGTGGCGCGCGTAACGAATGACGTGGATGCGATTCAGGAACTGTTCGCCTCCGGCGTGCTCGGGACACTCGGTGATCTGGTTCGCCTTGGAGGAATCGTTGCGCTCATGGTCGCGGTCAGCTTGCGAATGAGCCTATATACGTTTGCCGCCGCGCCATTGGCGGGAATGCTCGTCTTGTTTCTCCGACGCCGGATGCGCGACGCGTACCGGTCGATTCGTACGGAATCGGCACGCTTGAATGCGACTTTGAACGAACAGCTGCTAGGCATGGGGGTCGTTCACGCGTTTGACCGCGCAGAGCGGGAAGCCAAGGACTTCGATGTCGTCAACCGCGCCAACCGCGACGCCAACCTGCGGTCGATTCGTTACGAGTCCTTGCAAGACGCGGCGCTCGAAACTATCGCATCGCTGTGTCTCGCCTCGATGCTCTTGGCGATAGCCAGTTCGCCCGTCAGCTTTGGGACGGTGATCGCATTCAATACTTACCTGATGCAATTCTTCGAGCCAATTGCCATGCTGGCGCAGCGCTACACCCTACTGCAGAGCGCGCTGACCGGGGCAGAGCGGGTGTTCGGGCTACTCGACGTGCCCGAGCGCGATGCACCGCGGTTAGCTGCAGTGACTTCGATCGAGCCCAGACGCGATGCGCTCGACGCAAAAACCGAATCCGCAATTGAATTCGATCACGTAAACTTCGAGTATCGACCCGGTGTGCGTGTGCTAAACGACATCAGTTTTCGTGTGAAGCCTGGGGAACGTATCGCTATCGTGGGACCCACGGGCTCCGGCAAGACGACAATTACCGGACTGCTACTACGCCTGTACGATCTTCGGTCTGGTCACGCGTATGTCGAGGGAGTCGATGTGCGGGATTGGGACCCGGTACGGCTTCGCTCCCGGTTTGCAGTCGTCCCGCAGGAGCCCTACCTGTTCCCTGGTACCGTTGCGACCAACATCGCGTCCAAGGCCGAGCCGGATCGGGACCGAGTAGTGGAAGTCCTGAAGCGAATTGGCTCGCTCGACTTGTTCATGAATCGAACGGGGGGGCTTGACGCGCCGGTTCTGCGTCAAGGCGACGGTCTTTCGGTGGGCGAGCGACAATTGGTCGCGTTCGCTCGCGCGCTTTACCGCGACGCGCCATTTCTAGTCTTGGACGAGGCAACCGCCAGCATAGATAGTGATACCGAGGCGCGCCTGCACAGGGCCCTCGAGACACTCTTAGTCGATCGGACTGCTATTGTCGTCGCACATCGATTAGCTACGATTCGCCACGCCGATCGAATTCTTGTGATGCAGCGCGGTCGTTTGGCGGAGGAAGGTACGCATATGCAGCTAGTCGCCCAGGGCGGGCTCTATGCACGCCTTGTAGCGTTATCCTCCGTGCGGGAAGTTGCCTGAGCGCGGCTGCGATTCCGCGCTCGGATCCGCGAGAGTGCCCACAGAGACCCAACCGCAATTGCACCCCACGGCGTGCGGCTCGATCCAACTGGGGCGGTGCAACTGCAACTGCCTACCGATGAGTTATCTCCGGTAGAAGTTCCTGCATCCGGCAACGCGCCGCCCGAAGCGCTCGGGCCGGTGTTGCCCCCAAGCGCCGGCAACCCACCCGAGTAGGTTCCTCCGACGCCCTGAACTCCACCCGTGGCGTTTGTACCACCGACGCCCTGAACTCCACCCGTGGCGTTTGCACCACCAACGCCCTGAACTCCACCCGTGGCGTTTGCACCACCGACGCCCTGAACTCCACCCGTCGCCTTAGCACCACCGGTACCCTTGTTGCCCCCAGCGGCACTTGCTCCTCCCGTTCCGATGCTTGGGGCTTGAATTGAGATATCGGCGCAGTGATGATAAAAACAGCCACCCGGGTTATTCAAAGGGTGGTCGGACATGAATTCAATGACCTGGAGCGTACATTTGGTGCAAGTCACATTTGACGGCAAAGTAACCTGGATCGACTGCGGTGCCGTGAACGCGGCGGTATGATCGAAGATTCCATCCGCAAGCACGGGAAAGACCGGCGGGGACTGCACGGGTACACTGCCACAGGGTGTGCTCGAAGTAGCAGTCACGGTGGGTTCAGCGGGCAATTCACTGCGCGAATTGACGGCGAGCGCGATCCGGTAGTGGCCGGGGTGCGTCACGACCTCATCGATCGTCACGGTGATCGTCTGACCGCATTGATACGCGGTTATTGTGCCCGTGGCGGTGCCGCCGGCCTCGTTACCGCAAGGACCTAGTTTTTCCGGTGCACCCACCGTGTCTTGCGACATCCACGACGGTGGCGCCTGCAGGATGAAATGGGCATGCGCTGGCACCACCACCAATGTTACACAGGCGGCCACAACAATTGCCGGTGCAATGCAGCCTAGCCTGCGACTGGTTGCCATGGCTGATCTAAGCATGGGCGGAACCGCTCCCTTCGCCGCTAATGATAGTGCCGTACTTTGCAAACGACACCGTAGTCTCGAAACTACCTGGGCGATCCCAAACTTTGCTAGTTCAATTTTCTTATGGTGTTGAGTCCGGCGTACTCGAGCACTCTTATCGAACCAATCTTCAACCTGTAGGGCTCAGGCCGCTTGTGACGTGGATAGACCCCAAATTAGCGGCACTCGCCCAGTCCGC
>PMCK01000403.1:18676-50436 GCA_003154095.1 Myxococcales bacterium
ATTGACGTAACCGGGTGACTATTAAAGGCAATGAAAATTAAGGGCGTGTATTCCGTCGTCCCTAGGTTATGTTGCAGCAAAAAGCGTCGGCTCGATGGGAAGTGCAGCCACTCACCTTCACGAGGCGTCGTCTCGTAGATTCGGTCGGAACCATCAATGTGCGTTTTACCATCCACATACAAAACTGGTTGCTGATCGCTCTTGCCGCAACTGGTCTGGCACGCGCTTGTAAGCCAAAAAATCAACAAGCTGCCACAGATTACGGCTAGTGCTCGTAGACTCCGCAACTTGTGCCAGAAAACGGTGGTTTCGAAACGAGCCATTCGATTCGAGCACTAGCACAAGGCCGGCAACGGGACACTTTGCCTGCAGCTATCAGCTATCAGCTTTCAGCTTTCAGCCGGAAAACAGAAGTCCTGATTGCTGACAGCAGCTGACGGCTGACGGCTGACGGCTGATAGCCGGCCAACGCTAGACGGGCAATTCGAACCAGCCGTTGACGACCAATCGCTCGGCTAAGACGTCCGCCACGTCCTCGACGCGGGAGATTTCTCGCGCGGTGAACGCCCTTGAGATCTGACCCACTTCGAGAGTCGCGAGCAGCTTATCGAAAAGTCGAATCGGTACCATTGCAACGCCAATCGGCGCCGAGCCTGCCAGGTTGAATCGAGCGGCAATTGTGCGCCCCGCTTCCCCGAGTATCGGCTCGCCGAGTATAGTGTTCCCTGACTGCGCGGCGGCGAGCGTAGGGTCGGTCATGGGCAGTCGAACACCGAGAAGTCGCTCCATGCCCGCACCCTGAGCGCACTCCGTAACGGCCGTGCCAAGGTCTTCTTTGTAACGATGAAGCAAACCCACGTGCGCCGCAGCGGCTGCAACCGCGGTTGAAAGCGTCAAGAGCAGCGCTTCGTCCATGTCGCGTGCTTGCCCGAGAACGCCCACGGGATCGACCGACACGGGCCGTATCGAGCTGCGGGTGACGCGTTGCGACTGCACCGAACTCGTCAACTCTTCGCCCGCAGGCAAAGGTGTCGTGTCGCTGCTAACTTCCTTGGAGCGGTCCTCGATGCCTGCACTCGCGCGCCCCAGGCGATCGACGAGGCGGCCTAGCGCAAAAGTGTCGAGCTCTTCGATATCTTCGTATCTCTGCCAAACACTCCAGCTGGAGTGGCGCACGAAAACGGAGCGCGACACGCGACCTTCGGCGACGCTGCGTGCCACATTGTCGAAGGGGGTGGGACCGGCGGCGATGACGCCATTCGTGAGAAACCAAGAGTCGCGAGGGGGCGGGACGGACGGTAAGCGGGAATGTGCTTGCACAGTGTCTGCCTTCATGCGGTGCCGGGAGTACAAAGACCCACAGGCGTCTATAATTGTCGCCAATATCTTACCTTTGTCAACACCTGTCTCCATGCCCGCTCTTTGCGCGCATTTGCTGGGCGAATTCGAAGCTAATTTTGATATTTGGATTGCCGGCCCAAATTCCACGACACTCCCCGGTTTGCGAGCCAACGCATTTACCGCTAACGATAACGATTCGGGACACGTACTTTATGCAGCGTGGACCCTGCTTTTGGAAAATGTGAAACCCGGCCCGGCCAGCTGGAGCAATCAACTTGAAAACTGGGAAAGTCTGGTACGTCGGGGCGGGCCCCGGAAACCCCGAGCTCTTTACGCTGCGCGGGCAAGAACTGCTGAAACAAGCGGATGTCGTCATTCATGACACTGCGATTGATCCAGAGTTTTTCTACGAATGTCCGGCAACGACTCGACTCATTGACACTCGGATAAACAATTTTGCGTCTCCCGAAGAATTGAACTCGGTTGTGGGGCAAATTGTTCTCGAGGCGCGCAACGGCGCGAGCGTTGTCCGCCTAAAATCCGGCGATCCGCTGTTCTTTTCCCGAGCACTCGATGAAATCGCCGAAATTCGCGCAGCAGGCATCCCCCTCGAGATTATTCCCGGTATCGCAGCGCCCATGGCCGCATCCGCCTATGCGGGAGTACCGCTGACGAACACACGAGGATTTGCCAGCGTTGCTTTCGTGGCACCCACCGATTTACTGGGAACATCTCAAGATTTGGAGGCATTGGCGCGCTTGGCCGGCAGCGCTGAGATGCTCTGCGTAATGTTGGTCGTCAATCAGCTGCGCCCCGTCGTCCAGCGATTGCTGCAATTGGAGGGATTCCCTGACAAGGACTCGCTTCTTGTACATAGAGCAGCCTCCCCGCAGCAACGTATCATCGAATCACCGCTCAACGAATTGGTGAGCCTGTTTGAATCGAGCCCGATGCCGGAACCAACGCTGCTGCTGGTCGGTGACCTAATAGGCTGGCGGGATAAGCTAAATTGGTTTGAGTCGCTTCCGCTCATTGGCAAGCGGCTGCTACTGTGTCGTCCTCGTCATCAGTCCCATGACACGGTGCGGGCAATTCGACGACGGGGCGCGTCAGCCGAATTGCTCCCGCTCATCGAAATCGCACCCATCACAAATGATTCTGCACTGACGGACTGCCTTTCTCATGTGAATGACTACGATTGGGTAATATTCACGAGCGCCAACGGGGTCGAATATTTCCGGCAGGCGACGGCTGCGTCGGGTCGGGATGCCCGCATCTTTGGACGAGCAAAAGTCGCAGTAATTGGTCCTGGCACGGCCAAACCTCTAGAAAAGTGGGGCATTAGGCCCGATCTAATTGCCGAAGAACACGTAGCGGAGGGCTTGGCGCGAGAGATACTTGCTGCGGGTCCCGCAAAGTCGGCACTACTCGTACGTGCCCTCGAAGCTCGCGATACGCTGCCCAATTCTCTCAAACGGGCTGGTCTTGAGGTCAATATCGTTGCCGCCTACGCAACGAGAAAATTGGCGGATCAACAACGTGAACAATTGAAGTCCCAATTGCAGTCGGGTTCCATCGATGCAGTGCTACTGACTTCGAGTTCAATGGCAGAGGCCTTGATTGCTGCTCTCGCACCGGATTCAGTGGCCACACTGTCCAAGGTTTGTGTCGCCAGTATCGGACCAATTACAACGGCAACGCTGGCAAGGCTGGGTGTGGCCGCCAATTTGACGGCTACAACGTATACAGTGGAAGGCTTGCTTGACGCGATAGAGTCCTATTATCAGGCATGAAGTCGTTTACCCCCCGTTACTCCAATGAGAAGCAGTCACGGCCGATCCGGCGCCCGACTCACGCGAAAACTTGGCGTTTTCCAAGCGTCGCGCTCGTGGCGACACTCGTAATTTCGTCATTGAGCTCGTCGGCGCGCGCTCGCGCCAGTATTCGCCCGCTATTCGAGCCCACTGATTTACAGCTCGAGGATCCTGGGATTGTCGACTTCGACTTTCAATTGGGCCTAATTCGCGGTCGCGACCCTTGGCGGATAGTAGTGCCTGACTTCGAATTGAACTTCGGGTTTCTACGGAATGTCGAACTGGACTTGGACGGTACTTATGCGCTTGAAGGGAATAGTAGTAGTCCCTTTGCGCAATCGCATGCTGTCCCGGATGCGCTATGGCCTTCAATCAAGGTTGGACTATTCGACTGGTTCGACGACGAATTGGCACGCGCTTGGGCCCTAGGTTTCCAGGTTGGGCCGAAACTCCCAGTCGCGAGAGGCAGCAACGGCATTGGCATTGAAGGGGTGGCTCTACTGGGTTTACTGTTCCACGGTTCTCATTTCGTCCTAAATACCGGCATGCTTGCTGACCCTCACCCATCGCCCGGCGAAGCGCGACCATTCGGGGTTGAACTAGGCCTGGACATCCATACTCCGTTTGACAAAAATGATACCTACGCTTTCATTGGTGAACTAGCAGCCGTGCATTTCTTCTCGTCGGACCCACACCAACTTTTGACAACCGCCGGCCTGAATTATTCGCCGTTTAGCTATCTCGATTTATCCGCAGTAGCACTAGTAGGTTGGCTCAACGGCAGCGATCGCTATGGAATCTTACTCGGGGTAACACCCAAACTCCGCTGGCTAGGCACCGCAAAGAAATAGGCTAAAGTCTTTTTGTAGAAGCCATCGGGGTCGGGGGGCTCAATCTAGATTAGTCGGCGCCGACAGCATGTGTTCCTCGAACAGCACTATTCGGTTGCGTCCTGCACGTTTGGCCTCGTAGAGGGCAACGTCTGCAGCTTTGACCAAGTTCTCAGCGCTAGGTTCGCTGAGGTCAGCGACATCGGCAATGCCTAGGCTTGCCGTCAATGACACCTTTTCGCCTTGAAATTCGTGTACCAGCGAGCCAATTTGCGCCGCAATTCGTTGCGCGACAATCTCGGCATTGGGCTTGGTCGTATGCGGCATTATGATCGCAAACTCTTCGCCGCCGTAACGCGCGGCAAGGTCTACCTCACGCAATCCGCTACTGAGCGCGGCAGCAATCGCGCGGAGGACCGCATCGCCTGCATCGTGGCCAAAGCGATCATTGATGGTCTTGAAATGATCGAGATCAATCATCAGCAAGGCGAGGGAATTCTTGTATCGCCGAGTAACAGCGACTTCCCTGCGAAGCACGTCGGCAAAGCGTCGGCGATTGAACAGCCCAGTAAGTGGGTCGGTAATTGCCAGCGACTCGACGTGATGCAACATCGACTCTAGTTGCCGGTTTCGTTCGACCAATTCAGCTTGGGTCGACTTGGAGCGCAATGCCGCAAAAATCCTAGCTTCCAGTTCGCGCTGCGAAAAGGGCTTCGGCAGATAGTCGTCTGCCCCGACTTGCAGTCCGTGTACCCTGTCGTCGATTTCATCACGGACGGTCAACATGATGACGGGGATATCGCGCGTGCCGTTATGTAACTTCAACCACCGACAGACTGCGAAGCCGTCGATGTCATCCATGACAACGTCGAGAACGATCAGATCTGGAGGATCCTGTCGCGCCCACTTGAGGGCCTCGATGCCGGACTTGACCCACCGAACGTCGTAACCCAGGTGCTCCAATTCCGATTTGGTTTGTGTGCCCTGAGTTGCGCTATCTTCAACAAGCAAAAGCCTTGCTTTCACTGAATCTTCTCTCCGACTTTGGGCCGCAGCCACTATAGACGGCCGGCCCAATAACTTGTTGACGTAAGTGCACCGCTATTTTCCATGCGCCATCCAAATGAGCTAGATCGGTCACCAGCCGGTCAATCGAACCTGAACGGATTATGCGTCAAACTTGGGTTGCTGACGTAGGCTGTGTGCTAACAGGAGTGGCATGCGCGTGCTCTGCCTTACGCATATCGCGTTCGAAGGCCCAGGTCGGATTGCGTCATGGGTCGATGCGAGGGGTCACAAGCTAAGTGTCATGCGAGCGGACCTCGCGGGTACATATCCAGACGTGGAGTTTACTGACATGGTGGTGGCGATGGGGGGGCCCATGAGTGCCAATGATTGCCACCCTTGGCTGAGGGAAGAGGTCGTATTTCTGGAACGAGCACTGTGCGCCAAAAAAACGGTACTCGGTGTGTGTCTAGGCGCTCAGCTACTCGCAAGAATATTTGGAGCGCGCGTATACGCGGCGGGCACGAAGGAAATTGGATGGTGGCCCGTGCGAAGTGTAACTTCCGCGGCTGATTCGGCGTTCCCTTTGCCGCCAATATTTCACCCCTTGCATTGGCATGGCGAGACATTCGACCTCCCGAGCGGGGCGGTGCACTTGGCTGAGTCTGACGCAATCGCGAATCAGGCGTTTTCGATGAGTCGGCATGTTATGGGGCTACAGTTCCATATAGAAGCAACCCCAGAAAGCGTCGCTGATATCGTCGAGGGCGCAGGGGTTGACATCGACGGCGGCAACTGGCAGCAGCCGGCCGAGCAAATAGTCCGAGAAAGTCTGGCACGTTGCAAGGCGCTAGAAATGGCTTGCTACACAGCACTGGATTGGCTAGTAGCGAATGCGCCGGAGTAGTGCCCATGTCCCACCCGACTCGGTTTGACGCAGTATCAGTCGTGACGAAAGCCAATGTTTATTTCGATGGCAGAGTCGTCAGCCACACAGTTCTCTTCGATGACCAATCGAAAAAGACGCTCGGCCTTATTTACCCAGGCAGCTACCACTTCGGAACTAACGAACCCGAACGGATGGATATAGTCGCGGGCCAATGTACTGTGGTGCTCGACGGTGAGTCGGATAGCGTTACGCATACTGCCGGGGGCTCGTTCAAAGTTCCTGGTAATAGCGGTTTCACGATCACTGTGTCCGAAGGCGTCGTCGAATACATCTGTTCCTTCTCGTAAGTCCCGATGTTCCTTGAGGTCATCGTGGGCTCAAATCCGTAACCTGCGGACGGTGGGACCGCAGCTCTAGGCGGGCAGTAAAACAACGGGTGGTGCGCCTCCGAGTGGGAGAACCACCGCAATCGGTGGGTTGAAGGCAACCGGCGGCGGCGGGGGAGTTGCTCGGTATCTCGTTTGAGATCGCGAACCGGTTCCAGCGTGCCGCGAAAAACCACCAAGACAAAAGCTTTGGTGGTGGCGAATTGCCGAAGGATTGCCGCGCCCAATGACGTCCACACATCACAACCACATCAGAACACAGTTGTTCGGATCGCGAGCAAGTCTCGCCAATACCATCAGAATGCAGCGGTTTGGATCGGGAGCAACCCCAAACCACTCACATACCAAGAACTTACTTATACCTGCATCCATCCACTTATCTGTGAGGGATCGGCAAATCGCCTTTACATGGCTGACGCCCTATGTCGTTATTAGAAGTTGGAGTCTTGTGCATGATTCGAACATTTGTTCCCACTCGGCTAGTGTTGGTGCTTGCACTCGCCGCACCCATGCTGGGCGCTTGTGGCAGCGATGAAACCCCTCCCCCCGCTCCGGCACCGGCAAGTTCGGCATTGTCCGGGGCCGCTTCTACGTCAACCGACAACGTGGCGACCTCGACGGCCAGCACGGTTCCTTGCACGGACAAGCAAGTCCGTGAATGCCGAATCGAACTGGGCAAACAGGGTACCGTCCAAAATTGCTTCGTGGGCCTAGAATTATGCGCGAACGGAGTCTGGGGACCCTGCCTGAGCGCCGCAGAAATTGAAGCACAACTGAACTCCCAATAGCCCTAAACAAAGCAGCCCCAGGCGCACAAGTGCGACAACGACCTCCTGGACTTTGCTCCAGCGGGTCGTTGCTTTGCGCTGCGAATTCGGGCTCAGTGGTTGACGATTGGCACTTTCCAGATTTCACTGGCGTAGTTCTCGATCGACTTGTCGCTCGAGAACCTTCCCATGTGCGCGACATTCAAGATACACCTTCGAGTCCATTCCGTAGTGTCTCGATATGCCTTCTCGACGGTGCGTTGGCACGATGAATAGCTGCGAAAATCCGCCAAGACCAAGAATGGATCGTGATGCATGAGGTTATCCACGATTGAACGAAACCGACTCGGTTCGTCGGGCGAAAATAGCCCGTTCGCTATTGCGTCGAGGGCAGCCCGAACGTCTCGATCGGCGTAATAAATGCTGAGAGGGTCGTAGCCGGTTTTTCGTAGCTGTTCGACATTTTCCGCGGTCAGGCCAAAGATGAACATATTCTCGCGACCAACGGCTTCGAGAATTTCGATGTTCGCGCCATCCAATGTTCCTACCGTCAATGCACCATTCATAGCAAACTTCATGTTGCCCGTGCCGGATGCCTCCGTGCCGGCGGTAGATATTTGTTCGGAGATGTCAGTAGCGGGAATAATGCGCTCTGCAACTGACACACTATAATTCGGGATGAATTGGCATTGCAGAACTTGCCGTGTAACTGGGTCTTGATTGATGACATGACCGACGGCGTTGATGAGATGGATAACGCGCTTGGCCATCTCATACCCGGGTGCTGCTTTTCCGGCGAAAATGAATGTGCGCGGTAACGGATTTTCCGGCAGTTTTTGCTTGTACTGAAGGTAAAGGGCAATCACATTCAGTATATTGAGCGTTTGCCGCTTGTACTCGTGGATTCGCTTTATTTGAGTATCGAGTACATGATCCGGATCAATCGTAATATCCGATCTTTCCTTAAGGAACTGAGCCAATCGAAGTTTGTTTTGCCGCTTTACGGCACGCCAATCGTTCTGAAAACCGGGATCCACGGCAAGTGGAACGAGCCGCTCGAGACGGTCCAGATCTCGCTCCCAACCCGGGCCTATCGATTTGGTAATGAGGTTGGCCAATCCCGCGTTACATTTGAGCAGCCAGCGGCGGGGAGTCACTCCGTTGGTCACATTGATGACTTTGCCAGGAACCAAATCTTCGAAGTCTTTGAAGAATTGGTTCTTGAGGATTTGGCTATGGAGTTTCGATACTCCGTTAACTCGAGAACTGCCGACAATCGCCAAGTTGGCCATCCGTACCTTTTTTACGGGCCCCTCTTCTATGATGCTCATTCTGCGAATTCGGCCTTCGTCGCCGGGAAATTTCGTAGCAACCTCTTCCAGGAAGTGGTGGTTAATCTCGTAAATTATCTCCAAATGGCGCGGCAACAGCCGTTCCATTAGGTATACGGGCCAATGCTCCAAAGCTTCGGGCAGCACCGTATGATTAGTGTAGTTCATACAACGTTGGCAGATCGCCCATGCGCCTTCCCAAAGCATGCCGTGTTCGTCCACGAGCAGCCGCATCAGCTCTGCCACAGCCAACGCTGGATGGGTATCATTCAGCTGAAATACCGCCTGCTCGGCTAGATTGTACAGATCTGGATGCGACTCCAAATGACGCCGAACCGCATCCTGAAGAGTTGCCGACACCAAGAAATACTCTTGCTTCAGTCGCAACTCTTGTCCAGCAGGAGTTGAATCATTAGGGTAAAGGACGCGGGAAATGTTCTCCGAGTAGCAACGTTCCTCGACGGACTGCAAATAGTGACCGCGATTAAAGACGTGGATATCGAAGTCGCGCGCGGCCTTGGCCGACCAAAGGCGTAACGTATTGACCACCCCATTTTTATAGCCAGGGACTGGAACGTCATATGCCGTCGCGAGGACTTCGTCGGTATCGACCCATTCACTAACGATCTGGCCTCCCTCTCCGGTGTAACGAATGACTCGACCATTGAAGTGCACTTTGAAGGAGCGCTCCGGACGGGCCACTTCCCACGGGTTAATGCGCCGCAGCCAATTGTCGGGGGTTTCGACTTGGGCGCCATCAACGATATCTTGCCGGAATATTCCGAATTCGTAGCGAATACCGTAGCCAGTGCCCGCTATGCCAAGTGTCGCCATCGAATCGAGAAAACACGCTGCGAGCCGCCCAAGGCCACCGTTGCCAAGCCCAGGATCGAGTTCATGAGTCGCTACTTCTTCCAGATCCAAACCAACTTCTGCCATGGCCTGGTGCATGGGGTCGTGGATCCCAAGATTGTGCAGGCCATCCTCAAGAAGTCGGCCCAGCAAATATTCCATTGACAAGTAGTAGACACGCTTCGGCTGCCTCACGACTACTTGATGCCAGGTTCGTGTCCACCGATCGGCCATTCGATCACGCGTGGTCCTCGCTGCACCAATGTATTGGTCAAAGTCCGTCGCCGCACTGGGGTGTCGCCCTTGTGTGTGCAGAATGTGATCGATAAAGCTGCGCTTTAGCGCCAATCGATCAACGGGAAGTTCCTCATTGGGAATGGCTACAAACTTTTCTCGATTGGCCATACAAATGTGTTCCTTCGGGGCAATACTAGTTGCTGTACGCCGAACTGGCGATTCTCGCGTGGAGTGTTACGAGATTTGGGCCGTCGGTCCGTGCCCAAGCGTGACATTCGAATGCCACATGTTTCACCTATGCTACGAACTACTCAGCCTTGGAAATCCAACTCCTGATTTCCTCTTCTATGACGGCAAGGGCCTTACCCCTGAACGGCCTTAGGATGAACGGAACGTCGAGATCCAGGGCAAAGGTGTCGGCAAATACTTCGATTGCCCCGCTGAGCTTGAGGCCCTTTACGCTGAAACCAATATTGGCGTGGGAGTCGCTGATCCAATCGACACGCGGGGCATACTCAGCAAACTTCTTTTGGTAGCTTGACAAAGCTTGAATGGCTACCTGCTTCGCCTTCTCCTGACCAAGGGCATGGGGGACCTGGTGTTTCATGGTGTTGCCTGTGCCGAACTCGGCGTATGCCGGCATTAGCGTATCTAGCGAGTAGCCGCAAATTCGGCCGCACTTGACGTACTAAACGTGACGTCACCGAGTTCGATGCGCGGAAAGCATGCCGGCCACCGGACCTTTGGCCGCAGGTCGCCCTTGAATAGTAGCCGGTCGCAGTGTACGACCCGTTCGCTGCTGGGCGCGGACCCGACGCAGGACTCAAACGATGATCGGTGTAGACCTAGGTGGAACACGTATCAAGGCTGGCGTTGTACAGGACGGGGCACTTGTTAATTCGATCACGGTAGATACCGAGGCGGAAATGGGCCCCGCCCACGTCCTAGACGTAATTGCGGAAACAGTTGCGCGTTTGGAAAAGAATCCATCGGCGGTGGGCCTCGCAATTCCCGGTGGCGTTAATCCAGAGGGCATTTGTTGGAGAATGCCGAACGTACCCGGATTTGAGGGTTTTAACGTCAGCGCGGAGTTGAAGGCACGCCTCGGGTGTCGAGTCGTCGTCGAGAACGACGCTACTACCGCAGCCCTCGCCGAGTTGAAATTGGGACACGGCAGAACGCATTCAAGCTTTGCGATGGTAACCCTCGGCACCGGCATCGGAGGGGGAATTGTAATTGACGGCCAACTACGGCGGGGCCGTCACGGTTTTGCGGGTGAAATTGGCCACACTCCCATTAACCGCTCGGACACCGGCTGGCCCTGTGCATGCGGACTGCACGGCTGTGTCGAATCGTATGCGGGCACTCGAGGGCTATTGCGCAAGTACGCTGAACTCGGAGGAAAAGCCGATGAAATCAGGCCGATATCCGAGGCTGCGCGCCAAGGGAACGTAGCTGCCGTTGCAACTTTCGCGGCGATGGGTGAAGCCCTAGGCATAGGCGTCTCCGCAATTCAGAACACACTGGATCTGGATGCGATCATATTTACGGGCGGAATTTCGCCCTCCTTCGATTTAGTGGAACCCGCGCTGCGAGCCTCGTTGAAAAGATATGTATTTGGTCCGCCGCTTGCGGAAGTACCTTTGCTCGTCAGCGAACTCGGAGAACGGACCGGACTTTTGGGTGCCGCATACTTGACGACTCTTTGAGCCCACTTACCGACCAGGAGTGTGGGCTCAGTCCCAAAAACTTTCGGGAGCAATAGAAATGAAGGCTGTGACGATCACCCAGTTTGGCGGCCCTGAAAACTTGCGAATTGCGGATGTGCCCGATCCGACGTTCACGGAAAGTCAGATCATAATCGACATCCGAGCTACAGCACTCAATCGAGCTGATTTGCTCCAGCGCCGCGGCAAATACCCACCGCCGCCGGGCGAAAGTGACATCATGGGTCTGGAATGTGCCGGCGTTGTCTCCTCGTGCGGTGCAGCCGTAAATCGAGTTAAGGTAGGCGACCGAGTCATGGCATTGTTGGCGGGCGGTGGCTACGCGGAGCGCGTTGCAGTTGATGCGCGAATGGCCATTCCAATTCCTGACACACTTTCGTTTACCGAAGCGGCTGCAATCCCAGAGGCATTCCTAACTGCTAGGGAAGCGCTATTCGAACTTGGAAATTTACGGGCCCAGGAGAGTGTATTGATTCACGCGGCTGCCGGTGGCGTCGGGTCGGCGGCAGTTCAATTGGCAAGAGTCCATGGGGCTGTCATATTCGGCACGGCCGGCTCGGAACCGAAGCTCGCATTTTTGAAGTCGCTGGGAGTAAATTCAGCGATCAACTACAAGAATGAAGATTTTGCGGCTCTAATCAACGAGCAAACTAGTGGGTTTGGCGTTCACGTGGTGCTCGATTTCATCGGTGCATCTTATTGGGAACAACATGCGAAGTGTCTCGCAAACGGTGGTCGCTGCATCGTCATAGGCGTGATGGGAGGCGCGCAGGCGCAGGTCAATTTTGGTCAGCTGCTTTTCAAGCGTCACCAGATCAAGGGTCTAGTGATGCGTACTCGGCCATTGCTCGATAAGATTGCCATGACACAAGTGTTCATTCGAGAAAGCCTGCCACTGCTGGGTTCAGGGCATCTGAGGCCCGTGATTGATGGGGTTTACAGTCTAGATCGCGCGGGCGAGGCGCATCAGCGTATGGAAAGCAACGCCAACATTGGCAAGATTATACTAAAGGTCGGGGATTGAAGCGTAACCACTGATCGAGTCTTTCTCTGGTAACCGCGACGTCAGCCTCGATCTGGACACGCAGCGCTTCGACGCTGCCGAATCGCTCGATGTTGCGCAAGCGGTGGATGACGTGAACGCGCAAACGCTTCGCGTAAAGGTCCGCCGAAAAGTCCAGCACGTGTACCTCCGTTGCAAAGCCGCTATTTACCGTAGGTCGCGGGCCAATACTCATGACACCAAGTCCCAAACTCCGCACAGGCTCGGTTGGCGTTGCGTCGCACACGATACACGTGTACACGCCTTCGAGCGGCAGGCCCTCCTCGATTTCGGCGAGATTGGCTGTCGGGAAGCCCAATTCTCGGCCCCTTCTGTCTCCTGGCACAACAACACCGGTGATCGCATGAGGCCTTCCCAACACGTGGGCAACCCCCTCGAGATTGCCCGCAATCAATTCACTACGCGCGCGACTGCTTGAAAATGTTCCCGACGTGTCGCCGGACAATTCGAAGGCCTCCGCGATGAAGCCTTTCTGATCGGACAAGGCCCTTAGCAGCTCCGGTGTCCCGCGCCGGGCCCTTCCAAAGTGAAAGTTCTTTCCAACCAGAACGTATCGGGCATTCAAGCTTTGCAATAAAATTTGCTCGACGAAAACCTCAGCTTCAATTCTTGAAAATTCAGAATCGAACGGCTGAACGACGATGTTCAACTTTGGAGCCACTTGGAGCATCAATTCGATTTTGCGCTCGGTGGTGGTCAGCAATATTGGAGCGTTGGCCGATAACACAGTGGCTGGGTGTGGCGCAAAAGTCATCGCAACCGGCATCAGAGAGAGTGACGTCGCTTGCGCCAATACGTGGTCGATTAGGTATCGGTGTCCCAGGTGAACACCATCGAAATTGCCAACCGCAATTAACGTTCCAGACGCTGGAACTTTAAGATTTTGATAACCGACTACAGAGCGACCCGTCACGCCCTTCACATCTACTACGTAGCAATTGAACTGCCCAGTACCGGCTTTTGGACCCTAGGGCGAGTAGTCCTGACGTCTGAGTCAAGTATTGGAGACGCCGGTTTGGGGGCCCCGAATGCCAACTCAATCAAGATATGGGACCGAATCTACGCATTATCGGCCACTTGGCCACGCTTGCGACGCCGAGGAGTGGTTGGAGAACCACTGAGACTTGGTCCACCTGGCGCTAAGGTGAAGACCGAGCCTAGCCATGCACGAGTATTCATTGGTTCTGTCGCTAATTGAGCGCGTCGAGCAGGAGATGCGAAGTCATAATGCTGTCGCTGCTCGCTGCATAAAGATTAGCGTTGGGGAACTCAGTGGGGTCGAAGCTGATCTTTTGTCGTACGCCTTCGAAATCGCGCGAGAAGATACGCTGCTTCGAACGGCACAATTGGAGGTTACTTCTGTAGTGGCACGCTGGCAATGTGCCGGATGCGCCCGCGACGTAGATAGCCAGAAAGGCCTCATCTGCGATAGCTGCGGAAACCCGGCGCATTTGGTCGAAGGCGGTGAAATTCTTTTCGAGAGCGTCGAACTCGAGCTACCCTCCGACTAGTTCGTCTAGCGACGTTTGGCCACCCTTACTATTGAAACCGATCTTGACGAGCTCTTTGATCTGGCACTCGCCACTGGCCGGGAGAATCTGGCCGCCATGTCGTTGCTGGACACAATTCACACGGAATATTTCGGAACGCCTGTCCCTCACCCAATATCAATCGGTGTGCGCAAGCGGCCCGGTATTTGGGTCACGGGACATGACTTAGCCGATCTGGATTGGTTGTTGGAGCAGACGCGCAACACTGGGATTGATGTGTATACGCACAGCGAGATGATTGCAGCGCACTACTATCCGAAATTGTTCGCCCACGAGCACCTAGTGGGAAACTACGGGAACGCCTGGTGGCGACAGGACCACGAATTTGCCACTTTCAACGGTCCGATCATCGTTACATCGAACTGCATTATCCCCGTCGCAGACGCCTACCGCGAGCGAATATTCACCACGGGAGTTGCTGGTTATCCAGGAGATGATGACGGGCAACTAGCTAGTCGCTGCGTCAATCCGTTTAATATACTGATAGCGGTTCGAGGGCGCGTCAGTATCCAAAAGCTAGACTCCCACTCAATCCGAAAAGAGTGGGATTGGCGTGCGTGTGATTCAAGTGCGCAATGATTGCGTATCATGGGTGACCCCTTGATACGGGCGTGATGTAGCGGAAGTCACAGTAAGCAAAGGGGTATGTTGCGGCTGCAGCACCGCGAGTACACGAATAACCTGCGCGAGATTGACAAAGGAGATCGTGCCGTTCACGTGCTACGACTCGCCAACGTTCGACAATGGTGAGCGCTTGGTCTTCCGGCCGCGCAAGACTCGTCTAACATCAATAATTGAAATGTCGCAAGTGGCTAATTTATTACTACTCGCCGCTACTGCTAAAGACTGGCAAGCCGTAGACTACATGCATATCGGCTTCCTACGGTGTTCCGATGACTGAACCTTCTCTCATTCTCGCCGCCATACTGATCCCGTCATTGGGGGCGCTGCTCCTGCCGTTAATCGGAGCTGCCTCGAAGCGAGCGCGCAACGCAATCGCAGCGCTTTTGGTCCTAGGTGCGCTGGCAGCAAATGTCGCGCTGATGCCAAGCGTCTTTGGGTCCAGTCAGATCGTTGAAGCATCCCTGGTTGGCCTACGGTTGGTCGCAGATCGACTTGCCGTATTCGTCGGCGCCACATCATCACTGATTAGCCTCATCATTGTCATTTACTCGTTCGACTATATCGAGCATTACGACCATCAAAATGAGTATTATCTGATGGTCGTATTGTTTCTCGGCTCGATGATGGGCCTGGTCTTTTCGGGAAATTTGATTCTTCTATTCATATTCTGGGAGCTCACGGCAATCGCCAGCTGGAGACTCATCGGCTATTTCCGAAAAGAAAGCGACGTATTACGAGCGAACAAGGCTTTTCTCGTTACGGTGTTCGGTGCTTTGTTGATGCTACTCGGTTTCGTCATGTTGTGGAGCGCGACCGGCTCATTCGATCTTGCGGAAATCAAGTCGCACCTTTCCGGATCCCCGATTAGCGACGTGGCGCTCGTGCTGATTCTGGTCGGAATATTGTCAAAGTCGGCAACATTGCCCTTTCACACCTGGTTGCCGGATGCCGGCGTGGCCCCTTCGCCCGTCACGTCATTGCTGCATGCAGCCGTGCTGGTCAAGATTGGTGTTTATGTCTTTGCTCGGCTGTTCGTAGTGAATTTTGCGTACAGCAATTTTGGACATACGCTGGTCCTTGTGCTGGCCGCCGCTAGTGCACTTGTGTCAGCGGGGGCGGCACTAATTGAGACCGACCTCAAACGCATCATTGCGTACAGCACCGTGAGTCAGATTGCGTTCATTTTCCTGGGCTTGGCCTCCGGAACGACGATTGGAATCACGGGTGCCTTGCTCTATATTTTGATGCATGGGCTAGCCAAGGGTGGCTTGTTCTTGTGCGCTGGTATCGTGGAGCATCAAACCCACACCAAGGACATCACTCGACTTGGCGGTTTGCGGCATCAAATGCCAATCACTGCATTGTCGTTTTTGCTGTGTGCGCTCTCGGTGATGGGGGTTCCACCTTTGGGAGGTTTCTTCAGCAAGGCCATGGTGATCATGGGTGCCGCGGATGCGGGGCGCCCTTGGATTGCCGCCACATTCGTCGTCGGCGCCATCTTCACGATTCTTTACCTGTTCCGGGTATTCAATCGGGTGTTTCTCGGTGAATCCGCTAGCGGTGCGCACCCTCGCGAAGGCTCAAGAACAATGGTTGGAAGCGTAGCCGCGTTAACGGTCCTATCCCTGGTAGCAGGGGTCGCGATTAACTGGCCGGGCAAGCTCGCTGAGCTAGCGGTCACTCAAATGCTGGGAGTGGTCAAGTGACTCCGACACTTCATATCCTGCTCGCCATCTGCCTTGCACCAGCTTTGGCTCTTGTCTTGTTGTTAATTCCGTCACGGGCAAGGTCATTGCGCGAGGCACTAGCGGTAGTTGCTGCAACGGCCAATTTAGGTCTGGTTGCAACCACATTTGGCCAACAATCTCGGATTGAACTGCCTTGGCTCGGGACCAGCTTCGACCTTTCACTGCGCGTGTACCACACGGCAAGTTTCGTTACGACTGCCGCCGCCGGTTTCGGTCTTCTCGTTACGCTCTACTCATTGCCGTTCATGCGCAAGCACAGTGCGCACGGTGCGCACTACGCATTGATGCTCCTATCGCTGGGAATGGCGAACGGTGCCGTTTTCTCCAACAATCTGCTCCTTCTGCTGTTCTTCTGGGAAGGTCTATTGGGTACAACTTACGGAATGATTGCGATTGGTCACGCGGGTGCATTCAAGACCGCGACCAAAGCACTGATTATCTCGGGCATCACCGACCTATGCCTCATGTTGGGCATCGCCCTGGTTTGGGCACAAGCTCACACGCTGACAATGACCAATCTGCGGTTACCGCTGGAAGGAATGGCCCCCGCCGCATTCGTGCTCCTCATGATCGGCGCCATATCCAAGGGCGGGTCGATGCCCTTTCATAGCTGGATACCCGACGCCGCAGTCGATGCGCCGACGCCTTTCATGGCGTTCTTGCCGGCAAGCATCGAAAAGCTTCTCGGAATTTACCTCCTGTCTCGATTAGCTCTCGATTTATTCGAACTGACTCCCCAGTCCTGGCTCAGCACTCTGATGATGGTCGTGGGCTCGGTCACGATACTCCTTGCCGTGCTGATGGCATTAATTCAAAAGGACTATAAGCGGCTCTTGTCCTTTCATGCCGTAAGTCAGGTCGGATACATGATTCTTGGCATCGGTACGGCCGTGCCCATCGGAATCGTGGGTGGCTTGTTTCATATGATTAACCACGCCATGTATAAGAGCTGCCTGTTTCTGACGGGGGGCGCCGTCGAACGGCAAGCAGGCTCTACGGATTTGGCAAGCCTCGGTGGGATCGGTCGAAAGATGCCCATCACTTTTGCCTGTTTCATCGTTGCGGCCGCTAGTATCTCTGGAGTTCCACCCTTCAACGGCTTCTTCTCCAAGGAACTCGTTTACGACGGGGCGCTCGAACGCGGCACAATATTTTACCTGGTCGCAGTCGCCGGCTCATTTCTCACTGCGGCATCCTTTCTGAAGCTGGGCCATGCAGCATTTCTAGGTCCGCGGGACAAGAAGAACGACGGCGTACGTGAAGCACCTGGAGCCATGCTGTTCCCAATGCTCGTGATTGCCGGGTTTTGCATATTCTTCGGGGTCAACAACGCATTCCCAATTGACCAGCTGATTGTGCCGATGTTGCCAGAGCATCTAATTGCCGAAGCACGAAGCGCTGGCACACATTTCTCGGGCTGGCCAAGCAATCCCACACTGGTTGCGATGACGGCAGCCGCACTGCTAGGCGCTCTCATCAACCATGGGTTCGGCGTCAAACTATACGGAAGCGGTCTGCATGCGGCGGACCATATTCACGACAGTCCCGGGCTGCGCTGGGTGTACGACAGAGCAGAGCGCAGGTGGTTTGATCCCTATGAACTATTCATGCGAGGTAGTGCGTACTTCGCCCAGGCAGCCAACAAGATTGACCGGGCGAATGACTGGCTGGTCGTAGGCCTAGGACGCCTGGCCCAGTTTGCATCCCGAGGGGTGCGGGCGGCGCATACCGGAAATACCTCGGCCTACATTGTTTGGTCGCTAATTGCGGCGACCTTTATCGTTATTTATCTCGGTCAGTAACAAGTCGGAGTTGGACGGTGCTCACACTTTTCGTTCTAGTTCCCCTGTTGGTCCTGCTCTTGCTGAACATCTCTTGGCGAGCGCTCCCGCGAATCGTGCCCCAGGCAGCTGTGCTGGTCTTGGGGTTTGCTGATGTCGTGTTTGGTCTGGCGTTGCCAACCTTGCCTGTCAATAGCGAAATTCCCGTCCTATCGGAACTCCACTTCGGCCTGGTTGCAGACGATTTGACTCGCGTGTTCCTGGTCTCGATCGGTCTTGTGATATGCGCGGCAGCGTTCGTCAACCAGGAGTCGATGACGACCGAAAGGGCCCATCGGAACTTCTGCAGCCTCCTCTTGGTGAGTCTGATCGGCATGAACGGGGCGGTACTGCTCAGCGACTTCTTTTCCCTCTACGTGTTCCTCGAAGTCACGGCGATCGCGTCGTTTATCTTGATTGCGATTGAACGTGGGATCTTTGCCGTAGAAGGAGCCTTTCGGTACTTGCTGCTTTCGGCGGTCGCGGCGATGTTCATGCTGACCGGCGTGGGTCTAATGGTCTTCACGATTGGTGACACGACATTTTCAGCGGTCCACGAATCCTTGACCATTGCGAACGGTTCGCCCTTGCTCCTGAAGATGGCCGTTGGAATATTCATCATCGGCCTGTTCATCAAAGGCGGCCTCGTACCGTTCCACGGTTGGTTGCCCGGGGCTTATTCGTCTGCTCCCCCAGGCGTGTCGGTTCTGCTAGCGGGAATCGTCACAAAGGTAAGCGGGATCTACGCGCTGGTCCGCATCGCACAAGATGTCCTCGTATCCGACCCGAGTCTGTCGATGATTTTGCTCGTTGCGGGCTCCGCCTCGATAGTGGTGGGCGCCATAGCCGCGATTGGGCAGTCCGATCTGAAGCGAATGCTAGCCTACTCGAGCATCAGCCAAGTAGGTTACATCGTGATTGCGCTGGGAGCCGGAACGGAACTCGGCATTGTCGCGGCGACTTTTCACCTGTTCAATCATGCCATCTTCAAGTCGTTGCTGTTCGTGGACTCAGCATCCGTTGAATCCAGGCTTGGAACCACCGACATGGGCAAAATGGGTGGAATCGGCGCAAAGATGCCCTGGACCGGCACGACGACTGGCATCGCAATGCTGTCGGCAGCCGGCATTCCTCCGTTCTCGGGTTTCTGGAGCAAGTTGCTTATCGTGCTGGCACTGTGGAAGGCTGGTCGAGAGGGTTTCGCCATCCTTGCCGTCGTCGCGAGCGTGCTAACGCTCGGTTATTTCATGGTGATGCAGCATCGTGCCTTTTTCGGAAAACCCTCCACACAATTGGATTCGGTCAAGGAAGCCAGTGCTGGCTACGTAGTGCCCGCCGTCGTTTTTGCGCTCATTACGGTCCTCACTGGGGTCTTCTTCCCACTTCTGAAGGATTCTCCCCTGTCGTTCTTGCTTTTGAACAAGGGCCTCTCCTGGTGATTCCATGAATGACGCAATCGTAGAAATCGCAATGCTGGTGACCTTCGTATTGATGGCACTCTGGGCAGTCCTAGCCACCAAGCTGCTCCGGGCCGTCGTAGCGTTAGCGGCAACAAGCGTCCTTGTCACGCTACTCCTATTCAGACTCGACTCCCCGCTCGCGGCAGTATTCGAACTAAGCGTCTGTGCCGGCCTAGTTTCGGCAATCTTTCTCGGAGCTATCACCCTCACACAGCCGGAAAATGAGGCAGAAGTCGCGGTATCCGCCAAGGAGAGAATTCGGCGTTACTGGTATCTCCCCCCGCTTCTCTTGTTGCTAGGCGTTGCGCTGCTTCAAGTGGCACTTCCCGACGTTCCAACCACTGCGGCCGCCGCTGACGACGTACGAAAGGTACTGTGGACCTCGAGACATCTCGATTTATTGGGACAAATTACCGTTCTGGTTGCCGGAGCCTTTGGCGTCATTGTTCTTTTCAAGGAGGCAAGGAAAAATGAGCGGTGAGCTGATAACCCTGTACGTGACCGCCATCGTGCTGGTGGCCGTGACAGGCCTCTACTACCTTCTGGTCACGACCAGTCTCATACGTGCCGTTATTGGCCTGGAGCTCGTCACGAAGTCCATCACCTTGGGGTTGATCTTGGCTGGCCGCCTCACGGGCAAGGTGGGATTGGGTCAAGCCCTAGCCATCACGCTAATCGTGGTGGAAGTCGTCGTGCTGGTCGTTGCCGTCGGGTTGATTCTGCTCGCACATCGGCACACGAACAAGGTCGATACGCGCGATCTTCGGAGCATTAAGGGATAAGACAATGGAAGTACTATTAGCGCCCCCCGTCGCATTTGCTCTGGTGCTCACTGCCAGCTTCATTTTGTTTCTGCTGATGGGGCGCGTGTCATACCGGCCGCAGAGCGGCAACGAAGCCAACCCAAAGCCCTACGCCTGCGGTGAGGAAGGCCAGCCGCTGGTTCGCCCTGACTATGGACAAGTCTTTCCATTCGCATTCTTTTTCACGATTTTACACGTCGTGGCACTCGTGACAACGACAGTACCTGATGGTTCGGTCGGGACGATCACCATGGCTTTGGTTTACGTTGCAGGCGCGATCGTTGGTCTGATCGTGTTGTATCGGAGGTAACTCATGAGAGTCGTTGACAGAATCGTTACCTGGGCAAGACTCAAGTCTCCTTGGATACTTCATTTCAATTCGGGAGCCTGTAATGCCTGCGACATCGAGGTAATTGCCGCCCTGACACCCCGTTATGACGTCGAGCGCTTTGGAGTGGTTCTGAAGGGAAGTCCTCGTCACGCCGATGTTCTCGTGTGCTCGGGACCGGTGACTCGTCAAATCAAGGACCGTCTCGTCCGGATTTACGAGCAGATGCCACAACCCAAATTCGTGGTGGCCGTCGGCACCTGCGCGTCGTCCGGCGGCGTATTCGATGGTCTCTACAATGTCATGGGAGGCATCGATTCCGTAATTCCGGTACACGCATACATACCAGGCTGTCCGGCGAGTCCCAAAGCGATCATCGACGGCGTAGTAAAACTGTTGACGGCGCTCGAGAGCGGGCAAGCCGTGCCTGTCGAGCGTCCTCGAATCGATTACAATCCAATGGGCGAAAATGAAAACCTGATTGCTCCAGAGCAACTGTTGCGTTCACCCCAGAAGGAAGAAGGGCCTTCATCCGATGTCCTATGAAGATATCCCCGTAGCAGAGGCCTCGCCGGCACTCGAGTCTGAGCGCTTGCTTCAGCAACAGCTCGAGTCCGCATTTTCCGAGTTGTCCGGTAAGGTTACCATTCAACGCGTCCGTCGCGTTTGGGTGGAAGTTACTATGGATCAACTACATCCCGTTCTGACCCACGCAAAGGATCAGCTCGGATTTGGAATGCTCTGCACCATCACCGGAACCGATGAAGGTACACATCTGGGCCTAATGTACCATTTGGCGAGCGACGGCGGAGTGGTCCTGACGCTCGTTACAACGGCGCCCAAGGATGGTCCGGGGCCTCAGACCGTCACCCAATACTTTCCCCACGCCGATCTCTACGAGCGCGAAGTCATCGATCTGTTGGGTGTCAGAATTCAAGGCGTAGCCGACGGCAATCGGTACCCACTTCCGGATGGATGGCCAGAGGGTCAATATCCACTTCGCAAGGATTGGACTCAGGAAATGCTCGAAGTGGGTAAGGAGGTTGAGCCATGACCGACCGAGATGTCATTAAGGTACCACTCGGCCCTCAGCATCCTGCCCTCAAAGAACCCGGCAACTTCATATTGAGTATGAAGGGTGAACTGGTCACCGAAATGGGTGTTCGTCTCGGTTACAACCACCGGGGCATCGAAAAGGCCTGTGAGCAACGCAGCTACCTGAACGACCTCTATTTGCTGGAACGAATTTGCGGAATCTGTTCCCATTCGCATTCGACTGCGTATGTTCAGGCGGTCGAAGAAATTGCCGGCATCCAAGTACCGCCACGCGGTCTGTATCTGAGGACTCTCGTAGCGGAACTCGAAAGGGTCCACTCCCACTTGCTTTGGCTGGGCGTTGCAGGTCATGAAATTGGTTTTGATACCCTCCTGATGTACTCCTGGCGCGACCGAGAAGTCGTAATGGATTTGTTGGCGGCGTTGACCGGCAATCGCGTCAATTACGGATTCAATACAATTGGCGGGGTTAGACGGGACATCACTGACGAGCAAAAGCTTGAGGTACTCAAGGCCACGGACACGCTCGAGGAGCGAACGAAGTACTACGCTGAACTCGCTGGCCACGAAACGACGCTCATCAAACGCCTAAAGGACGTCGGACGGCTCTCGAAGGAGGACGTTCTTCGGCTGGGGGTAACGGGTCCAACCGCTCGTGCGTCTGGTGTTAGCCGCGACGTTCGCAAGGATGATCCATACGCTGTGTATGCAGATCTCGATTTCGAGGTCATAACTTCCGACCACTGCGACGTCTACGGCAGAACGCTCGTTCGCGTCGGCGAACTCATGCAGACATACAAAATGATTCGACAGCTTCTGACGCAGCTGCCAGACGGCGCGATCGCAGCCAAAGCTCCTAGAAAAATTCCAAAGGGTCAAGCGATAAGTCGCTATGAGGCCCCTCGCGGAGAGGACTTCCATTTCGTGCGGGGCAACGGCACCGACAAGCCCGAGAGAGTCAAGGTGCGCGCGCCGACGCTGGTCAATATGCAGGCGGTATCGACCATGATGAAAGGCGGATACTTAGCCGATATGCCGATTACGCTGGCTGCCATCGATCCATGCTTTTCGTGCACTGATCGCATGATCGAACTACGTGACGAATCCGACACCGCGTGTGGTGAGTATTCTTGGCCGGCGCTGCGTCAATTGGGCATTAGCCATCATCGGGCGCTTGGTATCGACTTTACCGAACTTAGTAAGAAACTGGCGAGCAGGAGGGATCGGGTCTAGGCAATGGCACTCTTTTATATCCTAGTATTTCCGGGATTTCTCTTCCTAATCGGCTTTGCGCTAGCCGGCGAATGGCTCGACAGAAAGCTCCACGCGCTAATGCAAAATCGCATTGGTCCGCCTTGGTTTCAGCCGCTGGCAGACATCATTAAGCTATCCGCCAAAGAGGATACAGTTCCAAACGGCGCAGATCGAACCATCTTCAAGTTGATGCCGATGCTGGCACTAACCGCCACCGTCGTCGCCGTGCTGTACGTGCCGCTCTGGAGCAAGAATGCACTCAATTCGTTTCCGGGCGATTTGATCGTCGTATTGTATCTACTGACGATTCCGACACTTACATTCTTTCTTGGCGGCTGGTTCTCACGGTCGATCTATTCGCTGATCGGTGCTGCTCGGGCACTCACGCAACTGTTTGCTTACGAGATCCCACTGTTGCTCAGTGTTCTAGCGCCGGCCATGCTCGCCAATAGCTGGTCAATCAGCGAAATTTCTGCATTTTACGCACAGCGCTGGTACCTGACCCCGGTAAACATAATTGGTTTCGTGGTTGCCATGGTCGCCCTGCTCGGCAAGCTGGAACGTGTACCGTTCGATATTCCAGAGGCCGAGACTGAAATCGTCGCGGGCAGCTTCACTGAGTACAGCGGACGATTGCTGGGTCTATTCAGGCTCTGCGTCGACGTTGAAATGATCGTCGGGGCATCGCTTATTGCAGCAATATTCCTTCCGTTCGGGTTAGGGGCGCCCGCTTGGTTGGCATTCATCCTTTACTTGGTGAAGGTGGAAGGCCTGATTTTCCTGATTTCATTCATGAGGACGATAATGGCGCGCTTGCGCATCGATCAAATGGTTGATTTCTGCTGGAAAATTCTGGCTCCAGTCGCCTTTGTTCAGCTTGTCCTCAATTTGGTTCTGAAAGGAGTTGTCCAATGAACTGGCCGGGCGCAATGGCACTGCAGGTCATTCGTAGTCTTTTTTCAAAACCTGCGACGTCGCAATATCCCGCCGTCAAATCCGCGCCTGTCGATCGATTGCGCGGGCGAATATCATTTGTCAGCGAAAACTGCTCTGGCTGCAAACTGTGCGAAAGGGATTGCCCCTCAAAGGCAATCGTAATCGTAAAAATTGCCGACAAGACATACGAAGCTCATGTCGACATGTCGCGATGCATCTATTGCGCTCAATGTGCTGACACTTGTCGCAAGGAAGGCATTGAACCCACTCAGGAATTCGAATTGGCGGTCATAGACCGGGAGACCCTCAAAGTTGTCTACGGACCCAAAACTCAACCTGTCGCCCCAGTTCCAGCAAGCTCTGACGGACCGCCTGAAGGCAGCCCGTGATGTAGCGCTACTCGCCGTAGGCTCCGAGTTTCGCGGTGACGACGCGGTAGCGTTGCGCGTAGCAGAATTGATCGAGACGGATCCCGCGCGTTCCGAGCACCTTCACGTGTTCGTTGGTGCCACCGCGCCCGAAAACTGCACCGGCCCAATCCGACGTGTCAATCCAAGTCACTTACTGGTGATTGACGCCGCAGATATCGGAGCGCAGCCGGGCTCGGTTCAGTTGCTCGATGAGGCCCACCTCGCGGGCGTCACATTTTGCACGCATGCGCTGCCATTGAGCGTGATTGTAGATTACATACTTAAGGCTTGCCCACAGTGTGAAGTCGTCGTTCTCGGGGTTCAGCCAGCCCAACTTGCCTTTGGAAAAGCATTGTCGCCGCCCGTCGAAGGGACGGCCCGTGAAATCGCTCATCTGCTAGTGTCCACTATTAGCGCCTAGATTCTGTCGAAAACGCAGGAACATCGCGGATGCACACCTCCCATCCCGTCGCGTCAAACCTCACTAATCCAACGCGTTGAGTCGGTGACCTGTACCTTAGATTTTCACAAGCTACCTGTGCGTCCGTCGCGACGTTTTTATTGTGTTGGCGTTTGGGGCCCCGGCCCCAAACGCGGCATTGCGAGGCATTTTGAAAAGTTGACTCAAGATCGATGAGTTTTCGCCTTAGGGTCGCTATCGACCCTCCCGGCACTCCAAATATTGGCTCATACTGCCGCTGCCATGACACCTGAGGAATTTTGTCGACAAGTTGAGACCGGAAACGTGCCGCCGGTCGTGCTCGTGATCGGTGTGGAGCAGTATCTTCAAAATAAAGTCCTTCAAACCGTACGCAGTAACGTCTTGAAGGATGCGGTGCCGGGACTCAATGAAGACAATTTCGTCGCCACTGAAACTGCCATTGACACGATTATCACTGCAGTGCGCACGCTACCCATGCTGGCGCGTCGAAGGTTCGTAACGATTCGCCAAATCGAGCGTTGGGAATCGGCTGCCAAAGGCGCTGCTGACGCCGCTGATCGCATTGCGCAATACGCGTCCAATCCGGTGGCTTCGTGCGTCCTGGTACTGAGCGGGACTAAGATCGACGGCCGAAAGCGGCTTGCAACGATTGCCAAGAAGGGCAATTGGTGGGTTTCATGTGACCCCATTTCGCGCAGCGGCGTGTCGAGTTTCGTAACAGCTCGGATCAGCGAACGAGGTATTCGAGTTGCACCTGGCGCCGCCGAACTAATTGCTGAGGTTGTCGGAACGGACTTGGCGGCACTCGTTGACGCAATCGAGCGACTCTGTCTCTATGTTGGTATAGGTGGCCAAATTGACGAAGATACAGTCGGTATCTGCTTGGTGCGAATCAAGACTTCAACCGTGTGGGAGCTAGTTGGAGCAATTGGACAACGGGATCTCGGGCGGGCATTGGCCGCGCTCGATTCGGTTTACGACCCCCGAGATCGGGGCCTTCCAATTGTGGGGACTTTGGCCTGGTCAGCACGACAGCTGCTGCGTTTCGAATCCTCTATACGCGCCGGGATGTCTCCGCCGAAGGCAGCGCAAGCGGCCGGGGCGCCACCTTTCCGGGCAAATGAGCTAGCCGACCAATGTAAGAAGACATCGCGCGCTGACTTGGAACGTTGGCTCGAGGTCATTGCCCAGGTGGATTTGGCCCTAAAAGGAGCATCAAGGCGCCCCCCCAAGGCTGTTTTGGAGCACGCAATCATGTCTTTGTGCAAAAGTCAAAGGGCTCCAGGCGGATCCGCCCGGTACCCCGCTTGACCATGCGGAGTTGAAGCTACATAAGGATTTCGTAGCCCTTTGACCGCACAACGGGTCAGCAAAGAGAGTTTATCGATGAAGGACGTCCCCCAAGTCCTGGATATGTGTGAAGGCCAACTGAAACTTTTGGCCAGTGCCCCAATTCCTACACGTTACGGAATGTTCGAAATGCATGTGTTCCGTTGGAACGCATTCGATTCAGATGAAAGCCTTGGGCTAAGTAATGAACACGTGGCCCTCGTGATGGGCGACATTAGAGGCCGTCAGTCCGTACCCGTCCGCGTGCATTCTGAATGTTTGACCAGTGAGGTCTTTGGCTCTCTCAAATGTGACTGCCGAGATCAGTTGGACCGTGCCCAGGCCGAGATTGCCCGTCGTGGTTTCGGGGCTGTGCTCTATTTGCGCCAAGAGGGCCGAGGCATTGGGTTGGCGAACAAGATTCGCGCCTATGCGCTTCAAGCCATGGGGGCTGACACGGTGGAAGCCAATGAGCTCCTCCATTTGCCCGTGGATGCGCGGCAATACGATGTGGCTAGCGCGATGTTGCTTGAACTGGGAGTAGACTCGATTGAACTCTTAACGAATAACCCGGACAAGGTCGACAAGCTTCGAGCCCTGGGTGTTCATGTCGAGCGGCGCATTCCGGTGCTTGTTGCGGCCAACCCATTTTCCGCAAATTACCTGGATGTGAAGCGTCGCCGAATGCAGCATGAAATTCCACAAAATGTAGTGGAGGCGCCTCCAGCGTCGTCGCCAGAACCGGTGCGAGGTAATTTGCACATCGTGAGTGCTCAGCACGCAATTCGCTAATCCGCATTGGGCACCCGTTGAGCGATTCTCATGCGGTCGGTCGTAATTGGGTTCGGTAGCACGTTGCGAAGTGACGATGGCATTGGCCCTCGTGTCGCTGAGAGGGTTGCACGACTCACGAATTCGAGCGAGGTCTTGGTCTTGGAGCGCCAGGTTTTGACGCCCGATCTCGCCGGCGACATTCACGGCGTCAATCGCGTTGTCTTTATCGATGCAAGTGTAAAAGAGGAACCAGGCACCATACGCGAGCTTTGGCTAAAGCCTGACTCCTTCACTTCGGATGCCATGGTCCACTGTCTGGAGCCTGGCGAACTGTTGGCGTGGTGCCTGCAGACGTATGGGAGCGCCCCGGAGGCGGTTCTAATCACTGTCGGTGGTCGCACATTCGAAGTGGGTGAAGTCCTTTCGGTCGAAGTAAAACAGGCTCTGCCCCACATCGTGAGGCGCACGCTCGATTTGTTGCGCTAGGGGCATCAGGGCTTCTTGCCCGCCGAACTCGCAAGACGCGCTCGAAGACGCGCGGCATAGTCCGGTCGGTTTTCTTGTTTGACCCTCGAGATCGCCAGCGCGTCAGCGGGAACGTCTTTCGTCACAGTCGTGCCGCTGGCCACATATGCACCTGGCCCAATCGTAACCGGTGCCACCAATTGCGAGTCGCTGCCGATGAAAGCACGCGGGCCAATAATCGTCTTATGTTTCTTATAGCCGTCGTAGTTGCAAAATATGGTTCCGGCGCCCACATTCGCCTTTTCACCGATATCCCCATCCCCTAGGTATGAAAGGTGATTCGCCTTGGCACCACGGTGCACAACGGTCTTCTTGGTTTCCACGAAATTGCCAATATGCGCGTCCTCTTCGATGATGCTCTCGGGTCGCAAACGTGCAAAGGGGCCTATCTGTGCACCAACGCCTACCGAGCTCTTCTCGATCACCGAATACGGCTTGATGATCGCATTGCGGCCAATACTCGAGTCGACAATGACACAGCCGACTTCCACTACGGCATCGCTTTCGATTTTCGTCTGCCCTCTAAGCGATACGCCAAATTCGATAGTCGCGTCGGGCTCAATCTCGACGGAATCCTCGATTCTTGCGTTGCCGCGTATGGTTACGCCAGCAAGCGAATGACGTCGAGCGATACGCTGATACATGATCGATTCAGCCTCTTCGAGTTGAATTCGGTCATTGACGCCTCGGAGGGAGTCCGGGTTGCCGCAGCGTGCGACGACCAATGCGAACTTTGCGATATCTTCGACCACGTCCGTCAGATAATATTCGCCTTGTCGGTTGTTCGGGCTGATTCGATCGAGCGCTGCCGACAGAACTTCACGCTTGCCAACGTAGATACCGGCATTTACTTCGTTTACGCCTCGCTCGTAATCATCGCGCAGGTCGGTGTGTTCGCGGATCGCAATTACGTTCTGTTCCGCATTTCGCACGATGCGCCCGTAACTCCCAGGATCTTGCACGACGCAGCTTTGTACTACAAGAGAAGCCTTCTTTTCTCGTAGTTCGCTGAGCAATGCTCTTACATTGTCGGCGTCGACGAGCGGGGTGTCACCACACAAGATCGCAACTACATCGGAGTTGCACCGTTCGATACCCACCCTTGCTGCGTCCCCGGTCCCGCGAGGCTCGGTTTGAATCCTGCATTCAATTTGTGCGTGGCCAAATGCCGGGGAAAGATTGGCCTCTATCGTCGCCATAGACTCTTCGCTGCAGACCACAACTACATGCGACGCGCCGGCATCCAGCGCGGCTCTAACCGGATAGTGCAGCAGCGGCCTTCCCGCTATAGTATGTAGAACCTTCGTGAGCCGACTCTTCATTCGCGTGCCGCGGCCTGCGGCCAGAACTATGCAATCCATTCGTCCTCTCAATTTTCATCCCGCGTCGGGCTGTGGGGTGGTCGTGGCAACTGAATCGTGAGACGCAGGAGTAGCATTGGGGATATGCTGGCGCTGATCGGCAGCTGGCGCAACTGCGCGAGTCGCCTCAACCGGTGCGCGCGAAGACTTGGGGGACTTAGTGTGAGGTACGTAAACGACAACCGAGTCGCCCTCGGCCAATCGGGCATTGCGCGACCGGCGATTTACGCGCTCCAACGTCGCCACGTTGACGCGGTGCCGAGTGGCAATAAGGCTCAGTGTATCTCCCTCTTTCGCGCGCACAACGACTCGATCATTGCCGCGCAATCCTTCGAAGTATTCGGCAAACTCCTTACTTCCCGCCACTAGAACGCGCACCTCTGATTCTGGCAAGAAGCGTACTTGCGTCGGAGGCCGATCAGCGGGCACCCAAATTGCCAATGCCATTTTGGATTGCAATCGCGCTGAGGTGTCGATGCTATTCCATTCCAATAAGTCCGAACGCTTGACGCCGAAAGCCTTGGCGATACCCGACAAGGTGTCACCAGTCACGACGCGGTAAAACACCCGTCGCTCGCCAGTTCTGGCGGCAATCACCTTGGGTATTATGACAACCCTTTCATCCTCTGCGATATCCACATCGGTGGGACGATCGCGTCGTGGAATCAAGAGCACATCACCTGGGTTCAACACCTCTGAGGCTCCCACTTGATTCAGATTTCTCAATTCGGTAGCCGTCGCGTTCACATTCCTCGCAATGCTTTCGAGCGTGTCTCCTTGACGAATCAAGTACGTATCCCAGTCGTTGTCCGACGTGCCTATGCCGGAGAACTTGCGCGATACGATATTGCCGGTTCCGAATGGGACTCTGATCAAGAAACCGGATGCTTTCTGAAGCGGAGCCGCAGGGGGAGTTCGTCCAGCAAGATATTGTGGATTGAGTTCGACTATCGCGGATTCGCTTACGCTAGCCGCTTTGGCAACGGCGGCTAGCGGTTGGCCTGGTCCTACATTGACGATATCGAATTGGGTCGAAGTATCCGGTTCCGTGTCGTCAATACCAAANNAAGTCATTCGAGTTGAATTTGCGGATGGCTCGAGTTAGGCCTGAGTGGCCCATGTTGTATGCGGCCAGCGCCAATTCCCAATTGCCAAACCGCCGATGCAAATCCGCTAGCAATCGAGCCGCCGCCTCTGTCGAACGCTGCGGGTCCAGTCGTTCGTCAGTCCACCGATCCACGACTAAACCGTAGGCACGCGCGGTATCCGGCATGAATTGCCATAACCCGACCGCACCAACCGCCGATTTGGCGGTGGGATTGTGGCCACTTTCGATAATGCTCTGCCACAGCAAGTCGGTTGGTAGTCCAGCTTTGGCAAACTCTGCGACGATGAGTTTGCTGTAACGCCCACTCTTTTTGGCCCAGGTGCGCAAGATAGCCTTGCCTTGCGGATTGTTGCGATAAAATTGTAGATACGTAACAACGCTGGGTTCAAAGCCCGTCGGTAAGTTGGGCAGAGTCAATTCGCTTAGCCATTTTCCAACTTCAGGGGGCGGACGAACTGGATTGGGCGTTGCGATGTCCGGTGGCACGATGAACGTGCCGGTAGGAACGCCGGGCTCGGCATTCGTGCTCTCCAAATCCCAGGACCATCCTGGAAGCACACCCCGCAGAGGCCGAGGAAACAACACTCGCTCGGCTTCTTGCAGAACCTGAAGCTCGGCATCTAACGGCGCAGCTCTGTCGTCGTCCGTGGGTCCGCCGGCAATCGTGCGTCGCACTTCGGCATTGGGTTCGCTGCGCGCTACACCCTCTGGGAGCGTAGCCTGAGGCTGCTTGGGCGCTGGACCCTTGTGCAGTAAAACGGAGGACTTGGTGGCGGGCGCAGTCGTCTTGGTGCGGCGAGTATCGCCCGATCGCGGCGCTACTGCGGCGTGCCCCGAATTGGCTGTCGAAGCCGGCTTGGATTGCGGTGGTGTAGCGGTACTTGCGGTGGAGTGACGGGCATCGCGAGTCGTTTCCGCGCCGGCCCGGACCGAAATAAGTAGCGTCAGGAGCAAAACTACACCGGTTTGGGCCGGTAGGAACGCTTGGCCAGGCAAGGCAGTCATGGGTGCCGCCCTAGACTACAGGGGCAAAAGCGATGGGTCAAAGATCTGTCTGGCACAGCGGCCCGTGGCCATGCGTTGTAGAGGGCAATCAGCTGGGGATGTGCGTCGCGAGCCACACGGTCAGCAGGGTCGAAGCTGGGCACTAGGCGCAGATTGCACTGAACCAATCGGCTATTTCGTGAATTGCCAGCGACCTCGTAACTACGCCGGCTCGCACCGCCGCTCCGGGCATTCCGTAAACAACGGCAGTACTGGCGCTTTCAGCAATAACGGTACCGCCCGCTTGAATGATTGCCCGCGCCCCCTGAACCCCATCGTCGCCCATACCAGTCAGAATGACTCCAATTGCTTTTGCGCCAGCAGCCTTAGCCACACTGAAGAAAAGCCTATCTGCACTGGGAGCATAACGATCACTCTGATCGGGAATAGAAACCTTTATCCTGCATTCACCCGAGCGCAGCCGCTCGAGCTCCATACAGCGCCTACCCGGACAGACGAATCCACGACCCCCAACCACCGTGTCGCCATCCTGAGCTTCGGTGACGTGCATGGGACTGCGACGATCGAGCCTTTCGGCAAATGTTCGTGTGAACTTGTCTGGCATGTGTTGAGCAATCAAGATTGCGCTGCGGGGCCGCTCGGGAATTTTGGAGAATGCTTCCATCAGAGCGGTGGGACCACCCGTCGACGATGCGATTGCAATGAAATTCCTGGGCGCAACAGTGCTAGCGGGAAAAGGGGCGGCAGGGCGACTCGCCGCAAGCTCGGTCGCTCGGCGTAGTGGCAGCGCACCGGGCCGCATGTTTCTAGCAACGCGAATTTTCTGCAAGAGCTCGGCGCGAATTCGGGTTAGTTCCGAATCGGCAAATCTGTCCGGTTTGGCGATGAAGTCGAGGGCTCCCAGATCGAGCGCTTTGAATACATTTTCCTTCTGGCTATACGAAGAAACGATGATGACGGGCATTGGACTTACGCTCATCAGGAT